>DASPPQ010000074.1:0-12958 GCA_035625415.1 Thermodesulfobacteriota bacterium | reverse complement strand
GGGAATGACCCCCTGTGGGATGAAGTTCACTACTTTAGCAGGTTCTGTCGGTGGCGGCGCGGTCACACCGGGCTTTGTCGGTCACAGCAAATACAATGTCACTCAGAGAAAGTGGTTGGTTGGTGACGGAGGGCTCAAAAGACTGGTCTGGATACCCAAGATCCTCAAGGAGGAGATTGGAGAGCGGTTAAAGAAAAGAGCTGCGGAAATCGGCATTCCGAACCTGCTTGATATGATTGCAGATGAAACTATCGGGGTGACGGAAGAGGAAATTCTTCCCTTTCTGACAGAGAAGAATCATCCAGCTCTCTCGATGGACCCGATTCTCGGATAATCTACCACATCCCTCCCCCCTTGATGGGGGAGGGTCAGGGTGGGGGGGACAAGAAAAGAGCCCCCTCCCCTTCATCCCCTCCCACTAAGGGAGGGGAGATTTTTGTGATTGGAAAGGAGAAGCTATCATGGGACTGACGGGAATCCAAATTTTTAAGCTATTACCCAAAACCAACTGTAAGGAGTGCGGTGTCCCGACTTGCCTCGCTTTTGCCATGAACCTGGCAGCCGGAAAAGCAGAATTAGCCTCCTGTCCCTATGTGTCTGAGGAGGCGAAGGCCTTGCTCTCTGAGGCGGCGGCCCCGCCCATTCGACCTCTTGCCATTGGTTCGGGTGAAAACGTGGTTAAGGTCGGTGGCGAAACCGTTTTGTTCCGCCATGAAAAGACCTTTGTCAATAAACCCGGTATTGCTCTTCTGATCAGTGACACGATGCCAGAGGCGGAGGTGAATTCCCGCGTGAAGCGATTCAAGGAGTTGAAATATGAGAGGGTGGGTCTCACCTTGCGGCCGGAGTTGGTGGCGGTCAAGAACGAGTCGGGTGATTCCGGGAAATTTGAAGCCTTGATCAAAAAGGTAAAAGCAGAAACCGATGCCGCCCTCATCCTGATCAGCAATAAGGCAGACGCCTTGACGGCAGGGGTGAAAGCCTGTGCGGATCGCGTTCCGTTGATCTATGCGGCAACCGATGGCAACAGCGATGCCTTAGCCAACCTAGCCAAGGAAAATAAATGCCCGTTGGCGGTCAAAGCTGAAAATCTTGATGCCTTGATCGCACTTTCCGATAAGCTGACCGCCGCAGGGTTAAAAGACCTGGTCATTGATTCTGGATCGAGAACCCTCCGCAAAGCCTTTGAAGACCAAGTCTACATCCGCCGGGCGGCCCTCAACCAAAAAAACCGCTCCCTCGGATTTCCAACCATCGCCTTCCCCTGCGAAATGACGAAAGATCCACTGAAGGAGGCCTTGATTGCCGCAACCTTCATATCGAAATATGCAGGCATCGTCGTCCTCTCGGACTTTCAGGGCGAAAGCGTCTTCCCCCTTCTCGTGGAACGGTTGAATATTTACACGGACCCCCAGCGGCCCATGATGATGCAGCAGGGAATCTACCCGATCGGAACTCCAACGGAAGAGTCTCCGGTCTTAATCACCACGAATTTCTCCTTGACGTATTTTATCGTCTCCGGCGAGGTGGAATCGAGCCGGGTCGCGACCTGGCTTCTGGTGATGGATACCGAAGGGCTATCGGTTCTGACCGCCTGGGCTGCAGGAAAATTTGTGGGCGATGCCATTGGCGCGTTCGTCAAGAAGAGCGGCATCACTGAGAAAGTCAAACACCGCCGGGTGGTCATCCCCGGAGCCGTTGCAGCCGTAAGCGGCGATCTCGAAGAAGAACTGGGCAAGGGCTGGGAAGTCAAGATCGGACCCAGGGAAGCCGCTCACATACCCGCCTTTCTTAAGATGGGAGCCTAATACTGATTGCGGAATGTAGATTGCGGAATGCGGAATAAATGATTTGATATCCGCACTCACGGCGATAGGGAATCCTCAATCCACAATCCGAAATCCGCAATTCGCAATTTAATATAAGGAGGAAACCTATGTTACGCGTCGGAGAGAACCTCAATGTGATGGTCAAGAAGATTGGAACCGCGATGAAGGATAGAGATGCTAAGCCCATACAGGAGTTGGCCATGGCTGAGGCCAAGGCGGGCGTTGATTTCATCGATATCAACCTCGGACCTGCGCGCAAGGGCGGAGGAGAGTTGATGGAATGGATCGTCAAGGTCGTCCAAGAAGTCGTGGATACACCTCTCTACCTGGACACCATCAACACGGAGGCCATCGAGGCCGGGCTTAAGGCTTATAAGAACAAGAAGGGAAAGGCTGTGATCAATTCGATCATGGCCCGTCCTGAAAGCATGGACGCTAAATTTCCCATCGCACAAAAATATAATGCGGGAATCGTTGCACTTCTCTGGGGTCCGTCGGGTCTTCCCCGGGATGCAGATGAAAGAGGAGTGCTCGCTGCGGAATTAATGCAAAAATGCCTGGAATTCGGGATCCCGGGTGAGGATGTCTGGATGGATCCGATCGTCACTCCGGTCACCAGCCCCCAGAGCCAGGTTCAGGTGCCGAGTTGTATCGAGTTTATGAAGATGTTCAAGGATCTGCAGGAAGTGCTTCCCGGGATGAGATCCACCTGTGGTCTTTCGAATGTTTCCAACGGGGCGCCGGAACACCTGAGACCCATCCTCAATCAAACCTATCTGATGATGCTCGAACGATATGGGATGGCCTCGGCCATTGTCGATGCCTTTGACGAAGACCTCAAGAAATTTGCGTCCGGAGGCCGAGCGGATCTCAGAAAACTTGTCTACCGGGTGATGGATGGAGAAGAAGTCGATCTCAAGAAACTGAGTAAAGAAGAGGCCGATTATGTGAAGACCACTAGGGTCTTGATTGCCAAATCGCTTTACTCTGATTCGTGGCTGGAACTGTAAAGACTGGGATGATGGAATACCGGAATATTGAGCCTCAAAAAGAAGCCTGATCCCATTTGTAGTTCATCATTCTATCCCAACATTCCATCATCTCACGAAGACTGTATCAATAATGAAGGAGTGAGAAATTGGCGGAGAAAGACGTCCTGATCATCGGTGGAGGAATTTCTGGAATGACGGTTGCCTTGGAGTTGGCCCAGTCTGGAATTCCTTCTATACTTATCGAAAAAGAACCTTCCTTAGGGGGACTCTCCGCCTCCTTCTGCTGTAAAGCTTCGGAGTCCTGCAATAAGTGTTTTGCTTGTGTGGTGGATAAAAGGATTTCTGAGATTTATCAACGCCAGGACATTTCCATCCTGACCCAAACCGAAGTGATCGGTGTAAAGGGAAACGGCGGGAAGCATCAGGTCTCTTTAATAAAGGGAAAGGAGAAGTTCGATTTAAAAGTTGCCGCGGTGGTGATTGCCGCAGGAATTAATCCTTTTGATGCCTCGCAAAAAGTCGAATATGGATACGGCCGGTACAAAAATGTGATCACTGCTAAAGATCTTGATGAAATGCTTCGATTTCGTGGGGCCCTTTCCCGCCCCTCTGATGAAAAACTTCCTAAAACCATTGCCTTCTTTCAATGTGTGGGGAGCCGTGATGAGTCCATTGGGAACCTTTATTGCTCTCAGGTCTGTTGCGCCTATGCACTCCGCCTGATCAAGGCCATTCGTTACCAATATCCCGAGGTGAAGGCCACTTTTCTCTATATGGATATTCAGCCTGCCGGGGCATCCTTCCAGCCGTTCCTTGATTCTTGTCGTGAGGACAAAGGGATCCGTCTTATCCGAAGTCTTCCCTCTAAGGTATACCATTCTCCTCTTTCTGATATGCTGAGGGTTAGATTCATAGACCCCGAAAGGGGAGAAGTCGCGGAAGATTCCTTCGATCTCGTTGTTCTCTCTGTGGGGATGGTGTTGAGCAAGGACGCCAAATGTCTCACAGAGCTCTTTAAGCTAAGTCTGACAGAGGATGGCTTCATCGCCTCCCCTCCAACGCAAACCGGCGTCTTTGTCGTAGGTGCCTGCAGCGGGCCAAAAGATATCGACCGTTCGATTCTTCACGCCAAATCAGCTGCCTTTCTCGTCCAGCAACATCTGAGGGGGAGGTCTTAAATGTCTCGAATCGGGATTTTCATCGATGCCTTGGGGGGATCGATCCCCGTTTCCTTTCGAGGAAAAATATCAGACTATGTAAAGAAACTTCCGGAAATTGTCTTTTGCATCGAGGAGGAAACCCTCGCCTCACCGGATGCTTTGAACAGAATGGGGAAGCGTCTCGAGGAGGCAGGGTGTGATGCAGTCGTCATTATTGGAGGAAGTCCAAAACTATATGAGGCTTCCTTCCAAAAATTAAGACATCCCCTCCCCTTCAATCCTTACCTTTCCGCTGTGGCCAATATTCGCGAACAGGCCCTCTGGACAATGGTGGAGGAAGAAGCCGCTTTGGAGAGAGCGAAAACGATCATTTCCAGAGCCATTCGCGCTGCCTCCAATTCCAAACCTGTTGAGACCCAATCCTTTCCGTTGAAACCCGAGGTTCTGATTCTCGGAGGTGGAATTACTGGAATCTCAATCGCCCAGGAGTTGGCCGCATCGGGCATTCATGTCTTTCTTTTGGAAAAAGGAAACCATCTGGGTGGAAAGGCCCTAGAACTCCATAAATTTTATAACCGTCCTTTAGAAGTTCAAAAGTGGATGAATGAAAAAATCCTTGAGGTCAAGAACAATCCTAAAATTACCCTTCTCACCCAAACAGAATTAAGGTACCTGGATGGACATCTCGGTCGATTCCAAGCCGAAATTAAAGGCTCTGATCGAACGGAAACTGTTCTCTCCGTTTCCGCCATTGTCGTTGCCACAGGATATGCGGGGAAGCGGGAAACAAAGGGGATTTATAATCACAAAAGGGTCACCGTTTCCCCGGAAATAGAAAAACTCCTTTCTGAGACAGCAGACCCCTCTCTTTTTTGGGATGGGAAGAAAGTTGAGATGGTGACCTATCTTCTCGACGGAGTGAACGAGGATATCAAAGTCGATTCGATCAACGCAGTCAAACAAGCCATCATCCTTCAAGAGACCTTTCAGTGTCAGGTGGCCATCCTGTGTAAAGACCTAAAGGTTGCCGCAGATGGTATGGAGCGCCTTTATCGAAAGGCAAGAGAAAAGGGTGTGCTCTTCTTTAAATATGAAGACCCTCCTAAGCTTTCCATCGTCAACGGTCAGATTCAGGTTGAGGTCAGGGATACCGCGGCTATTCAAAAAAGAGAACAGTGGCCGGTTTCCATCCTCTCTGATCTCGTTGTCGTCAGCGAGACGTTCGTCCCCACACCGGAGACCGAAAGTCTCTCAGGACTTCTTAAAATCCATCTTGGAAACCGGGGATTTCTCATGGAGGATAATCCCCAGCTTCTTCGTATTCGATCGAACCGAAGGGGGATCTTTGTGGCAGGGGCTTGCCGATTCCCTCAGGAAGTTTCAGAATCCCTGATCGAAGCTAGGGCAGTGGCCCAAGAGGTGATAGCCCTTCTTTCGAAAGGGACCTACGCCTACGACCTTGCCGTGGCTGAAGTGGATCCTAAAAAATGTGCAGTCTGCTATACCTGCCCGAGACTTTGTCCTCACTCTGCTATCACCGTAGAAAAATATGGGGAGAGAAACGTCTATATTACCTCTGAAACAGGGGAAGGGACAAAATGGGGGGCGGCCAAAGTGGATCCTGCCTCCTGCTACGGATGTGGGATCTGTGTTGCCGAATGTCCTGCAAAGGCCATCACCCTTCACCATTTAACCGACGCACAGATCTATGCCCAGATGGCTCTAACGGAATGACAATGTCAAACGTCAAGACTTAAAGTTCAAATAATACCAAAAATCAGATTTTATCTTATGGCATTTTGACATTTGAATTTCATTTGATATTTGACCTTTGACATTTAGATTTTTGTTCGAGGGAGAACTTATGTCAACGTTTGATCCCAAAATCGTCGCTTTTTGTTGCGATCAATCTGGATATCCTGCTGCGGATATGGCGGGGACCTTGAAGCTCAAACTTCCCAGAAATATCGAGATTGTCCGGGTTCCGTGTGCAGGTCGCATCGAGACGATCTATCTCTTAAAGGCTTTGGAAAAAGGCGCGGACGGTGTTCTGGTTTTCGCTTGTTATGAAGAAAACTGTCAGTTCCTCAGGGGGAATCTTCGTGCAAGAGGCCGTTTGTCCTATGCCCATCGGATGTTAGAAAAGATCGGTTTGGAAAAGGAAAGAATTGAAATCTGCCACATCGCCACGAACAGCGGTGCAAAATTGGCAGAGACCCTTCGTCGAAAATCGGAACAATTGAGAAAACTGGGACCGAACCTGGGAACGATTTAAATTCGAAGCACGGAATTTACTTAAATCCAAATGTCAAAATCCAAATGACAAATGAAAGTCAAAGTTCAAATTCCAAAATATTTCGACGGTTGAGCTTTGGATTCGATTTGACTTTTGGACTTTGTCATCTGACAATTCTAGGGGGAATGAATGATTAAGGCAGAACAAAAACCGATGGAAGAAATTTTGAGGTACCTCAGTCCCTACAATAAGATTTTGCTCTCGGGTTGTGGGGCCTGTGTCACGGTTTGCCACGCTGGGGGCGAGAGGGAAGTGGAACTGCTGGCTTCTGGTCTCAGAATAGTGAGACAGAAGACGGGAAATAGGATAGAGGTTCTGGAGGTAACACCTGCCCGACAGTGTGAACCGGAGTTCGCCTTAGAGCTGTCTGAAATGATCGAGAAGGTGGAAGCGGTCCTCTCCATCGCCTGTGGAGTGGGCGTCCAGACACTGGTACGTCATTTCCCAAAAATTCCTATCTTCCCGGGCGTCAATACCGCTTTCTTGGGAGAAACCATCACACATGGAGTATGGGAGGAGCGGTGCCAAGCCTGTGGAAATTGTGTCCTCGAAAAGACAGGAGGTATCTGCCCCATTTCGCGCTGCGCCAAACAATTATTAAATGGACCTTGTGGCGGGTCCTCCAAAGGTAAATGCGAAATCAAGAAGGAGGCCGACTGTGCTTGGCAGCTAATCTACGATCGACTCAAGACTCTCGACCAGCTTTACAAGATGGAAGAAATCATCCCGGCAAAGCGGTGGGGAGTGGAATCAAGAGATAGCGGACTGAGAAGGATTGTGAGGGAGGACCTCAAGGTATGAAAGCAGGAAGCAATCTGGAAAAGGTTTTGGAGAAGAAGCTATTTGCGGTCACCGGTGAACTGGGTCCTCCAAAGGGCAACGACGTCAGCGTTATTAAACGGAAGGTAGAGCTCTTGAAAGGGTATGTCGATGCGGTCAATGTTACGGACAATCAGACGGCTATCGTCCGGATGTCAAGCATTGCCACTTCAAGCCTACTTATTCAGATGGGGCTGGAGCCTGTGATGCAGATGACCACCCGGGACCGGAACCGCATCGCTATTCAAAGCGATGTCTTCGGAGCCACAGCGTTGGGCATCAAGAACATGCTCTGCCTGACGGGAGACCACCACACCTTTGGGAACCAGTCGGATGCCAAGAACGTTCACGATCTGGACTCCATCCAGTTGATCGACTGCGTCCGAACGATGCGGGATCAGGGAACGCTCCTCGGGGGACAAGAGAAGATCGAGGGAGAGATCAAGCTTTTTATTGGGGCAGCAGAAAATCCTTTTGGCGATCCATTCGAATTCCGAGCCACCCGATTGGGGAAGAAGGTGGCCGCAGGAGTAAACTTCATCCAGACCCAGTGCATTTACGATATGAACCGATTCAAGGAGTGGATGAAGATGGTTCGGGACCGAGGGCTCCATGAGAAGTGCCACATCCTGGCGGGAGTCACCCCTCTCAAATCCGGAGGTATGGCCCGATACATGGCGAAGAACGTCTCCGGCATTATCATCCCAGACGAGATCATTGATCGTGTTGTCAAAGCAAAAAAACCGGCTGAGGAAGGAATCAAGATCTGTGGGGAACAGATCCAAGAACTGAGAGAAGTCGAAGGGGTTCACGGGGTCCATATCATGGCCATCGAATGGGAGCAGATGCTCGGTAAGATCACCGATATGGCCGGGTTGTTACCTCGTCCCAAGGCAGAATAGCCCGAAACAGAGGAGAACACCCATGTCATTGAAGGAGCAGTTGGAATCAAGGAAATTTGTTGTGGTCGTTGAACTCCAACCCCCCAAGGGAAACGACCTCTCCGAGCTATACGAATATGCGGAACTCCTCAAGGGGCGTGTGGATACGATCAATGTGCCGGACCTTCAGAATGCCATCATGAGGCTGGGGTCCCTTTCGGTGTGCACCCTGCTGAAGGCAAGAGGGATGGAGGTGATTTACAATCTCGCTTGTAGCGACCGAAACCGATTGGCACTCCAATCCGAACTCTTGAACGCTTCGGCTCTGGGTCTGAAGAATCTCTTACTCCTTCAGGGCGACCAACCCTCCGTGGGGGATCACTTCGAAGCCAAAGCAGTTTTCGACCTCGATGTTGCGGGTTTGCTCGGCGCCGCCAAGCGCCTCCAAGAAGGCTACGACCTCACAGGAAACGACCTTCAAGGAAAACCACAGTTTTGCGTAGGTACCCAAGTTAATGCGTCCGCCAAAGGTCATGTCCTCGACTTGGAGATCATGGACATGGAGAAGAAGATACGGATGGGGGTTGATTTCTTCTTCACCAATTCGATCTACGATGTAAGCCTTTTTGAACCCTTCGCCAAAAAAGTAGCACACTTCAAGGTCCCCATCATCGCGGGCATCACCCTACTCAAATCAGTCGGTATGGCCCGCTACGTAAACAAGCATATCGAAGGAGCCTCCATTCCGGATTCAGTCATCGACCAATTAATGAAGGCTTCAGACAAACAGAAAGCAAGCATCGAAATCGCAGGGGGTCTGATCAAGGCATTGAAACCACTTTGCCAGGGAGTCCTGATCATTCCCATCGGATGGGAAAAGCAGGTCCCCGCTCTTCTGGATTACGTAGGACTTTAAACAATTACGTTCAAATGCCAAAATTCCTGCCTTTGCTGAAGCAGCTTCGCGCTGGCAGGCAAACGCGGAATGAATGCCAAATTTCAACAATCAAAACATTTTTACCAGTTGAGCTTTGAAATTGATTTGAACTTTGACATTTGAAGTTTATGATTCGATCAGCATTCCTTGTCAACCCTAAGGAGATAGAGTCCCTTGGGATGAATATGGCTGCAAAAAAACCAACTCCCCCAGCAAAGAGAAAAAAAATTGTTGAACCACTTATCCTTGTTAAAAAGGAGGAAGTGGGCTCGGAAATGTTTCAATCCATCGCCGAATTGGGTAATGATGGGGTCTTAGTATTCGATGAACGTCATCAGATCGAATTTGCGAATCGAATGGCCTCCGAGATCACCGGCTATTCGAACAAAGAGTTGTTGAAAATGTCGGTCCTTTCCCTTATAGCCAAACCCTACCAGTCCTTGGTCGAAGACCTCTTCATCCATCCTGAATGCTATGGAGAAAAGACATGTGTCGAGGTCCAGCTGCCCGCCCTGAACGGAGGAGTCAAAGAGGCTGAAGTCTGTATCGCTTTGGCGAACACGCTTCTTGGAGGCCGGAAGGGTTACGCCTACCTCCGTGATATTACGGAGTCGAAAAGAATGGAACGAAGAATCCGGGAGGCCAACCAGCAATTCGAGAGAATTGCGGAGATGGGCGACGATGGAATCCTAGTCTTCGACCAGGCCTTCAAAATCATTTTCGCCAATCAGATGGCCTCTGAAATCACCGGGGTTCCTAAGGAAAAATTGATCGGAAGTAATTTCTTCTCTGTCATTGGCAAAGAGGATAAACAATTTCTTCAAGGAACGGTCACCCGAGGCGTAGGAATAGGCGAGAAGCTCTGTACGGAAATGAGTATCCAGACCTCTCAGGGCCTCGTGAAAGATGCCGAGGTTTGTATTGCTTTGGCCGAGTCGGACACCGGAGAAGTCAAGACTTATGCCTATATCCGGGACATCACAGAACGAAAAAAATTTGAGAGGGATATGAAGGACTCTGAGGAAAGGCTCAGAAATCTCTTCGAAAGGGTAAGACACGGCCTCTTCCTCAGCTCCAAAGAGGGCAAGTTTTTAGACTGTAACCAAGCCCTTCTCGATATGCTGGGTTACTGTAACAAAGAGGAATTTCTTAAAATAGATATCGTCCAGGATCTCTACGCAAATCCGCATGATCGGAAGGTCTTTCAGGAAAGGATCGAAAAAGAGGGTCATGTCCAAGACATGGAGGTGGAATTCAAGAAGACGACCGGGGATAAGATCACGGTCTTGCTAACCTCTCACCCTATTAAGAATGAAAAGGGGGAGGTTGTTGGCTACCAGGGTATTAACTTAGATATCTCCGAGAGGAAACGGATCGAGAATCAACTCCGCGAGGCCAACGAATTTTTCATGAACCTGATCGAAAGTTCTGTGGACGGGATTATTGCGTCAGACATGAAAGGCAATATCTTCATCTTTAACAAGGGGGCAGAGGCGCTGACCGGGTACAAGGCAGAGGAGGTGATTGGCAAACTCCATATCACCAAGATCTATCGAGAGGGTGTCGCGAAGGAAATCATGAAGAAACTCCGAAGCCAGGAATATGGGGGTGTCGGAAAATTTATTCCTACCCAGATGAACGCAGTCAATAAGTTCGGAGAAGAAATCCCCATGCAACTCTCCGCCGCCCTTATTTATAACGGGAGTGGCCAGGAGATTGCCAGTGTAGGCATCTTTACGGATTTGCGACCTCGCTTGAACATGGAGAAAAAGCTGCAAGAAACTCACCTTCAATTAGTCAGCTCTGAGAAGATGGCCTCTCTCGGAAAACTGGCGGCAGGAATTGCCCATGAGATCAACAATCCTTTGGGCGGAATTCTTATTTACTCCAGTCTGATGATCGAGGACCTTCCCGACGAGGATCCGCGTCGGGGAGATTTGGTTCGAATCGTTCAGGAGGCAGGTCGGTGTAAGGAGATTGTCAAGAGCCTTCTTGAATTCGCCCGCCAGACCGAACCGAAGATGGAGCCCACCGATGTCAATCGAGCTATCAGTGATGGCCTCTTCTTTCTGGTCAATCAGGCTTTATTTCACAATATCGATATCGTTAAGAAACTCGATTCCTTTCTCCCCTTCGTCCAGGGAAATGCCGGCCAGCTGAAACAGGTTTTCATGAATATCATTGTGAATGCCGCTGAGGCGATGCACGGCAATGGGACATTGACCATTACCACCTTCCGTCCTCCCGACGGGAAAACGGTCTTTGTGGAATTTGCAGATACCGGCGAGGGCATCCCTGCTGAGAACCTCACCCGAATCTTTGATCCCTTCTTCACCACAAAGGAGGTGGGAAAGGGAACCGGGTTGGGCCTCGCCACTTCCTACGGAATCGTTGAAGATCACGGAGGGAAAATCAGCGTAAAAAGTCAGGTGGGGGAAGGCACAACCTTTACGATTGAACTTCCCGTTCACCAGGGAACTCAGACTATCTTGGAAAGTCCTTCCAGCCAAGCTAAAGGGGTAAATGATGGAGCTAAACGTACGGGCAATCCAAAAGGGGAATTCTTTCCTGTCAGAAGTGGCTCAGGCCAGCGGTGAGACCATCCAGGCCTGTTATCAATGCCAGAAGTGCTCGGCGGGCTGTCCGGTCGCTTATGCCATGGACATCCTTCCCAACCAAGTCCTCCGTCATATTCAATACGGCCACCGGGAGAGGGTTCTTTCCTCGAAAACGATCTGGATGTGCGCTTCTTGTTATTGCTGCAGTGTCCGATGCCCGAATAACATCGATATCGCCAGGGTCATGGATTCGTTGAGGATTCTGGCCATGCACTCCGAATTCAAACCCGGGGAGAAGGATGTTCCCATTTTCCACTCCGCTTTTTTGGATACGATCAAATCGAAGGGCCGAATTCACGAGCTCAGCCTTATTCTGCAGTTTAAATCCAAAACCAGAGATTTTTTTAAGGATGCTGCCTTGGGATTGAAGATGTACCGCAAGGGAAAGATTAAGCTGCTGCCGTCGAAATTTGGCGGGGGGAAAGAGATCAAGGAGATTTTCAACGCTTTTGAGAAAGGGGCGAGGTAATGGAGCACCAAATCCCAAACAATGACCAAAGTTCCAATGACCGAAATGCGTGGTTTGGGTCATTTGGGCATTGGTGATTGTAATTTATTTGGGATTTGGAATTTGGAGATTGGGATTTGAATTGCTGAGGGAGATAAAAATGAAAGAGGTCTCTTATTATCCGGGGTGCTCTCTCCATGGGACGGCCAGGGAATATGACGATTCGATTCGAGGCGTATTGAGCCTGCTCGATATTCAGGCTCGTGAGCTTGAGGATTGGACCTGCTGTGGCGCCAGTTCTGCCCACTGTACGGACGAAGCGCTCGCCGTCGATCTGGCCGCTCGCAACCTTGCCATCGCGGAGAAGAGCGACCGGGAGCTGCTGGTCCCGTGTGTGGCATGCTACAGCCGGTTCAAGGTAGCGGAAAATGAGGTGAAGGAGCATTCCAAGAAGCTGCGGTTCTCCTATCACGGCAACGTTCCCATCCGTTATTCATTGGACTACTTTTGCGACGAACCCATTTTGAACGAGGTGAAGAAAAAGCGGACGAAACCCCTGACCGGGCTCAAGGTCGTCTGTTACTATGGTTGTCTTACGGTTCGTCCTCCCAAACTGACGGGAATCCGAGACTATGAGAACCCCCAGCACATGGATCGATTGATGGAATGCCTGGGGGCCGAGCCGGTTCAATGGTCTTACAAGACCGATTGCTGCGGGGCCAGCCTGGTGATGACGCGGACGGATATCGTCAGGAAACTGGGGGAGCGTCTGTTGTCGATGGCCAAGGAAGCGGAGGCCGACTGTTTGGTGACAGGCTGTCCGATGTGTCAAGCCAATCTTGATATGCGTCAGGAGGAGTTTGAAAAGGAGACGGGGGAGAAATACGACCTTCCCATCCTCTATTTTACGGAGTTGATGGGATTGGCCTTGGGTCACAAAGACGTCAAGAAATGGTTAGCCCGGCATCTCGTCGACCC
>DASPPQ010000073.1:0-8158 GCA_035625415.1 Thermodesulfobacteriota bacterium | reverse complement strand
AGGATCCGAGACGGCATATCTTCCGCCGCTGTGAAAGAGTCCGTGATTTCTACCCGAGGCACCGGAAGCCAGGTCTCCTTTTTCAATCAAAATAGAGGGAATTCCTCTTAAGGCCAAGTCCCTGGAGATTCCAACACCGGTCGCGCCGCCTCCAACGATCAACACTTCCGTCTTGATATCCATTTGAGCCCTTTAACCCTATGGTATTATAACAGACACACTCGCCAAATCGATAGATAGTAAAACCTCCCGGCCATCCCGTCAGGACCGAACCGGCGCCGGGGCTTGCCGGGGAAAGCAGTGGCCAGAGGGATACTGTTTTAATCAACCGCAAGCTATTTCCAAAGTGAAGGTCACTCATTTTCCGACAGCATGGCCGGTCATGGTCAAGGGAAATGATCGTGGTTTCCACCCGAAAACTTGCCAACGTGACCGCATGGGCCGTAAATTCTATCCCCACCCGACCGAGCCTTCTCTCTTGCCATCTTCTTATCAAAGAATAAAGGAGTATTTGAATCTTAAAGTGTTATACCTCCTTGGAATATTTTTTCCACTTCGTAGAAAGAAGCGGGGTTGACATCCCAATCTCACAGGTTAAAATAAGATAAATTTTGAGAACCTCCGATGGAAAGCCTGCGAGGCATGCTTGGGCCGGAGGGTTCGGTGAGCTCTTAGGTTTTCAAAAGGGCGGATATGGAAAAGGGATTGATGCAAGTCAAGGTGATGGGTATCGTGGTGGACCCCAAGGCCTCGAACCCGGTCGTGGTGTTAGTGGACCTTTCGGGGCAAAAGGCTTTGCCGATATGGATCGGGGTCTTCGAGGCGGAAGCCATTTCAAGAGGTCTCGAAGGAGTGATGACGCTTCGTCCCATGACACACGACCTGATGAAACAGATTTTGGATACATTTCGGGTGACGGTCAATCGCGTGGTCATCCATGACTTAAAAGAAAATACGTTTTATGCGAATCTCCACTTGAACGTGGATGGCGAGGAACTGATAGTAGATAGCCGCCCCAGTGATGCGATTGCCCTGGCGGTAAGGGTGAAGGCTCCTATCTTTGTGGCGGAATCAGTCATTGAGGCGACAAAACAAATGGGGATTCTTGCGTCCAATCTTCTCGAAGAGGGGGGCGATGAGCTTAAAAACATTATTGAGAATATGAAGCCGGAAGACTTCGGAAAATATAAGATGTAACGGACCCCTTTATTTCTCACTCATAAAACCTTCCTCAATCTACCCTCTGACATCAATATCTTTAAGAATAATTTCCTTTGAATCAACCATTCTCTCTCTTACCTCTCCCTGTGCTTGAATCAGGTAAATCCATTTAAAGGGTTAGCAATAATTTCCGAATTCTGACAATTTGTCATTCCTGGGAAAGTAATTCCTCGATTCGGACCTTATCAGATAAAGTTAGACTCGCCAAAAAAATCAAATGGTTATAGAATAGGACCCTTTTCATTTTCTTGTCGGCATATATCTTGCTCCAAATAGATGAAATTCAAAACAAATGGGGGTAATTCAATGTCTTTGATGGAAATGGAAAAGGATATGGTCCTGACTACTGATGAGGCGATTGAATATCTGAAGATCTCCAAACCCACCTTCCTGAAGTATATTCGTCTTGGGAGAATCAAGGCCATCAAGGCGGGAAAGGGTTGGAGGGTCCTCCAATCGGAGCTCTTTCGATTCTTGAGAGGGGAGATCGAATGATGACTGCAAGGAGTGAAAAAAGTCTGTGATGCGGACAATGGATGAGGGACCGCTCTCTCGGCATGTCACCTCTTCAAAATACTTGGCGAAATATTCATTTAGTGACCCTATTGTTATTTTGATAGAAACCGATCTGTGGAGGTGATAGCGTGAAAGAACCAAGCCATCGCAACGAGGTCGATGGGTCGGCTGATTACACAGAGACTCTCTATAGGCGGCATCTTCAAGGAGCGCTTGTCCGCTCGGGCGCTAGTGCGATCATGTGGCTCTTTGCACTTGCCGCTGTCCTTACAAACGTTATCAAAATGAATCAATTTATAGGTATTACCCTCTCAGTTGTATACCTCATATTAATAAACCCACCTACTCTGCTGCTCTTGAAGCATATTAATCAAATGCACTTATACAGATACACTTCGCTTCTAATTAACTTCCTCGAAATCCTTGGGTATACAGCAATCATTTATTTTTTGGGCGGCATCGAGGCCACATTTGTCACCCCTATCTATGCTGCTGTCATCGTGTATGTGGGCGTTGTCTCGCCACGGAGGTTTCCCTTTGTCATATCCATTATGTGTTCGGCTGCTTTCAGTTTTGTTGTGGCAGGCGAATATTTCGGTTTGCTCCCACATCAGAGTGTCGCCCTGTCTTTTCATACCCCCCTGTTGACCCAATTGGCTAATCTCTCAGTGGTCATAGGCTTGCTTTTCGTCGTAGCATACATTTCTTCTTTGACTGGCGCCATCCTGAAGAAGAGCCGAAATAAATTAAGAGAGAAGAATCTTGAGCTTATGGAGAAGACCGCATCGTTGAAAGAGGCTGACAGAGGCCTCCGAAGAGCGCACCAGGAATTAGAGAGCCGAGTTGAAAAAAGAACGGCAGAACTCAGGGAAGCAAACGACCGACTTAACGCCGAAATCAGAGGTCGCAAGCGTGCGGAGGAGGCACTGCGTCAGAGCGAAGAAAGATACCGTACCCTTGTTGAAACCTCTCCTGACGCCATTGTGCTCATGGATTTAAACCTTAACCTCATTATGGTCAACAGGCAGGCTTTGACCTTATACGGGTATGAGAACCCTGAAGAGGTAGTCGGTAAGAATGGATTTGACTTTATTGCCCCCGAAGATCGACCACGTGCAGTAGAAGATGTACGAAAGATGTTAGAGACTGGAAGTATTGGAACCCCCGAGTATAGCCTCTTGAGAAAGGATGGCATCCCCTTTCCTGCCGAGGTGAGAGCTTCAATGATCGTGAATGCAGAAAAGAAGCCCCTCGCCTTTATCCTTGTCACCACGGATATCGCAAATCGCAAGCGGGCAGAGGAAGCGCTACGGAAGAGCGAAGAGAGATATCGGACCCTTTTTGAGGAATCCAGAGATGCGATCTATATTACTTCTGGAGAGGGAGAAATTCTTGATGCCAACCATTTTATGTCAGATCTCTTCGGTTATAGTAGAGAGGAGATGCTCGGCCTCAACTCCCGAAAGACATATGCTTATCCTGAGGATCGAATAAAGTTTCAGCGGGAGATAGAGCGGAATGGGTTTGTTAGAGACTATGAGATAAAGTTACGCAAGAAAGATGGGACAGAGATGGACTGTCTGCTCACTGCGAATGCTCGACATGCTGATGACGGAAGCATTTTGGGATACCAAGGCATCATCCGTGACATCACCGAGCTCAAGCTGATTGAAAATGAGTTGCATACCGAGAAGCAAAGATTTCAAACTCTATCAGAGAATGCTCCGTTTGGGATGGTGATGATTGATCAAGACGGCACCTTCAGATACATGAACCCTAAATTTAGAGAATTATTCGGTTATGATTTAAATGATGTTCCTGATGGAAGAACCTGGTTTAGAAAACTATACCCTGACCCAACCTACAGACATAATGTTATCTCCACCTGGGTTAAAGACTTAGACAGTTCCAACCCGGGAGAAAAAAGGCCGAGGATTTTTGCAATGACCTGCAAAGACGGAACGGAAAAGATCATCAATTTTATTCCTGTCCAATTAGAAACAGGCGAAAATTTGATGGCTTGTGAGGACATCACCGAGCGCAAGCGTGCGGAGGAGGCACTGCACCAGAGTGAGGAGAAATACCGGACCATTCTTGAGAGCATCGAAGATGGTTATTACGAAGTAGACCTTGCCGGTAACCTCACTTTTTTCAACGATTCAATGTGCCGAATATGGGGGTACTCCAAAGAAGAATTGATGGGCATGAATAACCGGCAGTATACAGACCAAGAGAACGCAAAGAGAGTGTATCAAGCTTTTAATAGAGTGTACAGAACAGGGGAGCCTGTCAGAGGCTTTGATTGGGAGATCATCAGAAAAGATGGGACCAAAAGATACATCGAAACCTCTGTGTCGTTGCGAAAAGATGCCTCGGGCAAACCGATAGGGTTTAGAGGGATTGGGCGGGACATCACCGATAGGAAAAGGATCGAAGAGCAATTGTTCCAGTCCGAGAAGCTCCGGGCGGTGGGCGAGATGGCCAGTGGGGTTGCCCATGATTTCAACAATGCCTTAGCGGCTATCCTCGGAAATACCCAGCTCTTACTTTATACCGCTCAAGATGAGGAGTTAAAGGAGCCGTTGAGGATCATCGGGCAGGTGGCCAAGGATAGCAGTAAGACGGTTCGAAGACTTCAGGACTTTACGAGGAGGCGGGTTCCTCAGGAACTTTTTAAGGTTGACATCAACGCAATCATTAAAGATTCGATTGAGATGACGAAACCCAAATGGAAAGATGAGGCCCAAAGCAGAGGAATAAGTATTGAAATGGTCTCTAATCTCGACAACATTCCTCTTGTGTCAGGCAACGCCTCTGAGTTAAGGGAAGTTATCACCAATATGATTTTCAATGCGATTGAGGCAATACACGAAGGGGGAAAAATTGGAATTCGTACGTTTAAGAAACGAAGGGATGTCTATGTCCAGATTTCAGATACAGGAGTTGGGATCGCAGAAGAGGTGAAAAAGAGGATCTTTGAGCCCTTTTTTACAACGAAACCATTCACCAATACGGGGTTAGGGTTAAGTATGTCTTATGGAATCGTCAAAAGATTTGGGGGAGAGATCGAAGTTGAAAGCAAAGTCGGACGAGGAACGACCTTTACAATCAGCTTGCCCGTTGGCGAGAATGAAAAAGAAGAAGCAGTCGATTCGCAGCCTATCAAAAAGGGAAGAAAAGCAAGTATTTTGGTGATCGACGACGAGGAGTTCATCCGAAGTGTCCTTTCTCGGACTCTGGCTCAAGCCGACCATCAGGTGACCCTGGCGGAGGATGGAACAAAGGGCGTTCAGCTCTTTAAAGAAGGAAAATTCGATTTGGTTTTAACCGATTGGGGAATGCCCGGAGTGTCAGGTTGGGAGGTATGTAGGATGATTAAAGAGATCAGTCCTCACACGCCTGTAGGGATGATTACGGGATGGGGGGATGAGAAGAATCGAAGCAAAATGGAGGAGTACGGTCTTGATTTTTTTGTCTCCAAACCCTTCGATTTCGCTCAAATTCTGAATGTGGTCAATGAGACCATGGAATCCAGAAAGGAGTGACGTTCTTCTCAACTTTGTTCCTCCTAAACGGAATCCATCCATATTCTATTTCTTGTGAAGCTTCTTCGTCTTGGCGAGACCTTCGTTTATTCCGTGATTCCGTCTATCCTCAACCTCTTTCCTGTTGATTTTTGCCTGTTTTTGTAATAAATAACGGTATAGATTTTTTCGCAGAAGAAAGGAGGGCTCATGTATGAAGAGAGGTGGCTTTCTTTTTAGTATCTTCGTTTTTTCGGTTCTTTTTCTCACCCTATCGGCTCACGGACAGGACATTCCGATCGGGTTCTTCGCGCCCATTACGGGGCCTGCGGCAGCGGATGGCGCGAGCGCTAAGAATGCCGTGGAACTGGGATTAAAAGAAGTGAACGATGCCGGTGGAATCAACGGGAAGAAAATAAACTTGATCATCTATGATGATCGTCTTAATCCGCAGGAAGCCGTTGCCATTGCGAACAAACTGATCGAGAAGGATAAGGTGGTTGGCGTCGTCAGCGGCTCTTACAGCGGCCCGACACGGGTGACAGCGCCCATTTTCCAGAAGGCTGGAATTCCCATGGTAGCGGGTTACGCCGTGCACCCCGACGTCACCTGGGATTCCAAAGAAAAGAAGCCTAACGATTTTTGCTTCCGCAACGGTTTTCTCGGCGAGATCGAAGGAGCAGCGGCTGCGGAATTTGCGGTGAAGAGCTTGAAAGCCAAGAAGGTCTCTCTCATTTTTATGGACAATGACTTCGGACGGGCCATCTCTTCGGGCTTCGCTGAGAGAGCGGAGAAGCTTGGCGCAACAGTTCTCACCAAGCAGATGTATAAATTTCCCGGCGAAAAAGATTTTCGTCCCTACCTCACCCGGATCAAGGAAGGAAATCCCGATCTGATTTTCGCCGCCGGATACTATAATGAGGCAGCTTCCATCGTTCGGCAAGCGAAGGAACTCGGCGTTAAGAGCCAGATCATGGGGGAGGAGGGTTTCGATTCTCCCAAGTTTCTGGAGATCGCCGGCCCAGCCGCAGAGGGTGTGATTATTGCTACGAATCTTGACCGGGATGACCCACGACCACTCGTTCAAAATTTCTTAAAAAACTACCGAAAGGCCTATAACGAAGATGCGGATATGGTAGGGGCCTCCAGCTACGATGCCTTTATGATCCTTGTCAATGCCATCAGGAAGGCAGGAACGGCTCCCAAGGCAATCCAGAAAGCATTGCTGGAAACCAAAGACTACAACGGCCTGACGGGTAAAATCAGCCGCTTTGTCCAAGGCGAGGTGGTGAAGCCTGTTCAGATTCAAGTGGTCAAAGGCGGAAAGTTTCATCGGCTTGGCGTGGTTGACAACCCGGAAGTAATCACCCCGCCCAGCAAATAGTAAATAGGGATCAGTGGTTAGCGTCCGCATCGGGGATGGTGGAAACCCCTCGCCTTAGGGCGGAGTAAAGACTTTGCGAAATGGTCGGCCGGTCATCGGTGACCTATTCGTCATGAAGTTGGAAGTGGGCCGACCATGAGGATCTGAATCATATGGCATTGGAATTTTCATTCCCGTGCAGACGGGAATCCAGGACGGTAAAGAAAAAACTGGATTCCTGCCTGCGCAGGAATGACGTCCAAAAGAACGAGAATCAGTAAAGTCGACTTTAAGTCGACAATATGTTTAAGAACCCTTCGCCTTCGAGGCGAGGGTAGTTCAATTACCAGTTCATGTACATCCTCCTCTCCTCTTCTTCATCCTAGAAGAGGAGGCGAGGATATTGTGTTTTCATGACTGCTCACTGCTTACTGCCTACTGGTTACCGGATCTAATATGCTCTGGCAACAACTCGCTAACGGAATTGCCATCGGAAGCGTCTACGCCTTGATTTCCCTCGGGCTGACGATGGTCTATGGAATCCTACGAATTCTGCACGTTGCCCATGCTGGCATCTATGCCCTGGGGGCTTACGTCGGCCTGCTCTCTTTCCGGCTCATTGGTAGCTTCTGGCTTTCTTTGATCACCGGGATGGCCGGAGCGGCGATTGCCGGATACATGGTGGAGCGCTTCCTATACACGCCTCTCCTCCATTTGCCAAGAATTGCTCCCCTCATCGTATCCATCGGCCTCTTCACAGCCCTGGAAGAAGCCTTCCGGATCGTGGCAGGACCCCATACGTTAGCTTACAACGCTCATGTCGGACTGAGCGATCTTTCCATCGGCAGCTTCCATCTGACAGAAACGCAAATTCTCATTCTCTTAGTGACGTTCGCCATCTTGATTTTTCTCTGGGCCTTCCTGACGAAGACCCGGACCGGCCTGGCGATGAGGGCCTGCGCCCAGGACCCCGAAACAACCTCCTCCTTCGGGGTGAATGTGAACGGAATCATTGCAGTAAATTTTCTGATCGGATCGGCCATGGCCGGCGCAGCAGGAGTTCTCATCGGAGTCTACGACAATCAGGTGTGGCCAACCATGGGCAGCGTCCCAGCCTATAAAGCATTGGCCATTGTTGTCCTCGGGGGTTTAGGCAATATTCCAGGAACGGTGTTGGCATCGATCGTTGTTGGATTGGCTGAAACATTCTTCATCGGTGTCCTCGCCATTCCCTTCCCGAGAGATGCCGTGGCCTTCGTGGCCATGATTATCGTCTTAATGTTTAGGCCCTACGGACTGTTGGGGAAGGGTTAATGGGGAATCCATCGCCTATAGCTTATAGGTTTAGTTCCTAATTAGAACTTATCATAAACCCTCTGCTATCGGCCATCTGTGAAATTATGATCGGCGGATATTTCATCACCATTTTCATCACCGTCGTCATTTATGCTATGCTGGCGCACAGCCTCAACATTATCACCGGCCATGCAGGGCAGATTTCCCTCGGCCACGCCGCCTTCTTCGGCATCGGCGC
>DASPPQ010000072.1:0-2295 GCA_035625415.1 Thermodesulfobacteriota bacterium | reverse complement strand
GATAATGACTTGTCTCTTACTGTAGTTCTTAACGAAGAATCCTTGCTTCAAAGCTTGTATTGCCCTCCTTGCTGATAAACCGTATTTCTCTCTAATCTCTCTCTTGGTCATTTCCGGTGGTATGATGATTCTTTCTCTGCGGATTTCTGGGACTAAGTTCATGGAAGCCTCCTTTCATTTTGGAATGGGAATTTTGGTCAGTAAAAAGGATTTCTTGGGATCAGGTGAGGAGTAGGTTTGGGTCTTTGAAAAGGTAGGTTCTAACGGGCGGGCTTTTGAGAAATTGTGAAACAAATCCTATCGGTAATTTATATATATAGAAAGAGAGCTGGCACTGTGTGTCAGGAGTGATCCCAGTAGAAATCTTGATGTTAAAAAGATGCTACTGTCTGTTTCTTTTTATGCTGTCGTGACTTGCTAAAAGCTACTGTCGGAATTTAGCGGACTTGCTGGAGGGGCATCGTGAAGAAAGTATCGCTGATTGTTTATCTGAAGGGTATGCTTGGGGAATGGAGGGGGATTGAGAGGGAGGGAGAGAAGAAGGACCTGGCGGAACTCTCTTTTTACGAAGACTCAATTCTTCTATGAACGCTGCGTTTCTAAACCTCCGAAAAGCTCCATTTGAAGATCATACCTTCTGCTTTTTCAGCCCGATAGGAAGCGAGGATTCTGGCAAGATATCTGGCTATCGGGGCGGAGGAACTTTAAACTCCATCGCGCGTATTACTTCGTGAAATCGTGATTCTTAAATTTTATGCCTCGGTACAACATTTCAAACAGTAATTCACAGTAATTGATAAAATCAAGTTGGATATTCGTACATATTCGGATGTTGACGCATGGAACAAATTGGCCCTAAGGGATACTTTTATTCTTGTAATTCTTGTTGATATTTTCATTCAAAATCAGTATATTGTCTTTATCCCTTACCGGTTTCAGATCAAACCTTCCAATTCAACTTTACTCATTGGTTTCAATGCCTGGTGGAGAGACTTGTAGGTAGGGACCGTATGGGAAAACTGGGAAGTGAAGTATTTGAATGTCTCCAACAAAAATCATCCTTCTACTGGTTCTCTGTTATGTGTTTGTGGCATTAGTTCAATTGACCGGCCCTTTCGATATAGATAACCGCGATCAGGCATTGCAGGGGCTTTACGTAATCGATGTTTTCCAGAAAGGCTCCTTCTTCCTGCCAACCGAGTATGGCAGCCATCCTGCCACAAAGCCTCCGCTGTATACCTGGGCTGCCGTTGCGATCTCTCTTGCTTACAGCAAAGTCGCCGATTTAACTATTAAGCTACC
This sequence comes from Thermodesulfobacteriota bacterium, assembly GCA_035625415.1. GTDB lineage: Bacteria > Desulfobacterota > BSN033 > BSN033 > UBA1163 > UBA1163. The sequence goes on along the minus strand of DASPPQ010000072.1, from coordinate 993 downwards.
TGCTGTCTTATCAGGGCTAGGGGTCGTCTTTATCACCTTCTTGATAGCCGAAACGCTATTTTCAAAAGAGGTGGGGCTGTTTGCCGGATTAGTGTATTGACATTAAATGTTCACTTCGCAATTTTGAGCCGCATTGCACTCACCGATATGAGGCAGGAGTGGTTATCATGGCAAAGAGACTGAAAAGAAAAGTAGCCATTGTCACCGGAGCTGGCAAGGGAATTGGCAGCGGGATTGCTCGTGTCTTCGCGTCAGAGGGAGCAAGAGTGCTCGTGGCAGATAAAGATGAAGAGTGGGGCATCAAAACCGTCAACGGAATAAAACAAGAGGGCCACGAAGCGTCCTTCATTAAGGTGGATGTCAGTAAAAAAGAAGATATGGAAAAGATGGCCCAAACCGCTTTGGAACGTTATGGTCGAATTGATATTCTATGCAATAATGCAGGCATCTACACGAACATGGCGAGAATCGAGGAGATGACAGAGGAAGATTGGGATAAAATCCTTACCATCAACCTCAAAGGAACCTTTCTGGCTGTAAGAGCTTGTGTGCCTCAGATGATCAGGCAGAAATATGGTAGGATACTCATTACCTCTTCAACCACAGGCAATCGAACGGCAATCATAGGGCTATCCCACTATGCCGCTTCAAAGGCCGGAATCAATGGGTTCATACGTAATGTGGCTCTTGAACTCGCAGAATATAATATTACCGTAAATGGCGTGGAACCTGGTAACATCCTTACAGAAGGCATGATGGAAGTGGTGGGCGAAGAGTATGTCAAAGCCAATGAGGCGGTCATTCCGATGGGCAGGCTCGGTGAACCAGAAGATATTGGCCATGCCATGGCCTTTCTGGCTTCTAATGAGGCGAAGTTCATCACAGGACAGACGATTGTCGTAGACGGCGGCCAGATCCTCCCGGAGTCTGCTTATGGTCGCACCCGATAGGCACTCAATCATGAGAAAAGAAATGAACCAAAAACGGAAGAGG
>DASPPQ010000071.1:0-11302 GCA_035625415.1 Thermodesulfobacteriota bacterium | reverse complement strand
TTCTCTTTTTTCAGGAACGAGGGTGGCGATATTCGGCTTGGTGGCGATGGCAATACTGATCATGTCTTCGGTGGCCGCCATCTCAAGATTCAATCGGGTCTGAATCGTTTCTCTGAGTATTCGTAGGTCTCGATCTTGAATGTGACGTCGATCCTCCCTTAGGTGACATACGATTCCGCCCGCTCCGGCCAATTCCACGATTCCTGCGGCAGTAACGGGATCGGGATACATCACCCCTCGGGCTTGTCGGACGGTAGCGATATGATCAATGTTGACACCTAATCTTGGCATGGTCTCCCTTTTCCGAAAGTGGAAAGTAGAATATGAAATGTGGTTTTGCGACCTTCCGTATTCTAAACGTTACACTCTCTCTACGCTCTACTGTCTACTTTCGGCTTTCTATTTTCTACTTTCCAATGTGTTTTTTGACCAGTTTTACAAGGTCTTCCGCAAACCCGCGAAGCCGTGTCTCATCTTCTCCCTCGACCATGATCCGGAGGAGGGGTTCGGTCCCGGAGTAACGAACCAGAATTCTTCCAGAATCGCCCAAGGTCTTCTCAATCCCTCTGATCTTTTTTTCGATTTCGGGAAACTCGGAGAGATCTCTCTTTTGTTTAACTTCCACGTTGTAGAGGACCTGAGGAAAGGGTTCCATCACGTGAGTCAATTCATCTAAGGGGCATTCTCTTTGTTTCATGATGGCCAGGACTTGTAGGGCGGTGAGGACACCGTCACACGTCGTATTGTAATCCAAGAAGATCGTGTGGCCTGATTGTTCTCCTCCAAGGTTGAAACTTCCTCGGACCATCTCTTCGACCACATAACGATCTCCTACCTGAGTCCTGACGACCTTTCCCCCTGCTTTCTGCACCGCCTTGTCCAGCCCGATGTTGCTCATGACGGTGGTGACCAACGTTCCCTTTTTCAACCTTTTTTGAGTTAGCATTTGAAGGGCGCAGATTGCCAAAATGTAATCGCCATCTACCTGTTTCCCCTTCCGATCCACAAAAACGATCCGGTCCGCATCCCCGTCGAGGGCAATCCCGATATCAGCTCCTTTTTCCAGGACAAGACGACTGACGGCTTCTGGATGAAGAGAGCCACAATCTTTATTAATATTTTCCCCATCGGGTTCTGCGCCGATCGTGATCACCTCAGCTCCCAACTCTTCAAACACGGTCGGAGCGACCCGATAGGCCGCCCCATTGGCGCAATCCAAGGCAATTCGTAGCCCGTCCAGGGTCAGGTGGTTTGGAAAAGTATTCTTGAGAAAAACCACATACCTCCCGATGGCGTCATCGATGCGGTGAGCCTTCCCTACCGCACTCGCTGTGGGGAGAAGGGAATGGAGATGATTCGAAAGGATCAGGTCCTCGATCTGGTGTTCCATTTCGTCTGGAAGTTTAAAGCCGTCCTGAGAGAAGACTTTGATTCCGTTATCATAGTAAGGGTTGTGAGAAGCTGAAATCACCACACCCGCATTGGCCCTCATGCTGGTGGTGATGAAAGCGATGCCGGGAGTGGGCAAAGGGCCCACCAACATGACATCCGCCCCCATGGAACAAACGCCGGAAGCCAGCGCGGTCTCAAGCATATACCCCGAGAGGCGCGTATCTTTTCCCACCACGATCCGATGTCTTCCTTTTACGTCCTTAAAGATATGGGCAATGGCCCTCCCCAACTGCATGGCCATCTCCCCGGTCATGGGGTCTGCGTTGGCGACTCCCCTGATTCCATCCGTTCCAAATAGTTTACGTTTCATTCTGTTTCACTCCCACCCGTGAAAACGCTTCCTTTTTCCCCGCCTGCCGGGAGGCCCTGAACCTAGCATGGTACAGGGCAGGCGGGCTTTTCTAAAGGGGGATTGGGAAGGATTGAGTTAGTCATCGTTATCATAATTCTAAGGGAAAAATCAAGCTCAGCGGTATTTCTTCATTTAGGCCTAGGACTCTTAACTTCCTGCCAGACGAACGGCGTCAACCACGGCAATGGCCCTTTTTGCCTGGAGCACATCATGACAACGAATGATATTTGCTCCATTAAGAACGCCGGCAGCGATACTTGAAAGCGTGCCTTCCAATCGGTCTCCAACCTCAGTATCCAGGATTTTGCCGATGAAACTCTTGCGGGATGTCCCAAGCAGGATGGGTTTTCCAAGTATCCGGAATTCAAATAGATTTCTGATTATAAAAAGGTTATCCTCACCGGTTTTCCCAAAACCAATTCCCGGGTCAATGATGATCTGGCGTGGGTCCAACCCGGCAGATTCTGCCCTGTGAATAGAATCTTTCAAGTAATGGAGTATTTCAGAAAAAAGGGAATCGTAATGGACATTCTTCTGCATTGTTTCCGGGGTTCCACGGATATGCATGAGGACAAGTGGGACATCCTCTCTTGAAGCTACTTCCGCTAAGGTGGGGTCAAAGTTCAATCCACTGATATCATTTATCATTTCAGCTCCTGCCTCAATCGCTTTCTGCGCCACAGTCGATTTATAGGTGTCTATCGAGATAGGGACATCCACTTCGGCAGCAATAGATTTAATGACAGGAATAACGCGGCGAAGCTCCTCTTCTAATTCGAGAGGTTTCGAGCCTGGTCTGGTGGATTCCCCTCCAATATCGATAATATCCGCCCCCTCTTCAACCATCCTCAGTCCATGGGGAATCGCCTTTTCCTTGTCATAGAAGAGGCCACCGTCTGAAAAAGAATCCGGCGTGACATTGAGAACCCCCATCAAAAGCGTTCTCTTTCCCAGTGTCAATGTCCGCTTTCGACAGCGTATGGCGTATTGGGTTTTAGAAATGTTCTTAAGGGTTTCTTTTATGGACTGGCCAAGAGGGTTGAGGGCTGGATATTGTTCCAATTTGAGGACCAGTTTCTCGAAATGTTTCTGAGTTCCCATCAGGAGGGCATCCGTTTTTTCGGTGCTGCAATCAAGCCCCCTTCCATCGACAGCAACATCCCCGCCCAATGCGAGCATCTCCTGTTTGAGAAGATTAGCCGTTCGAGGTTCGATACCCTCTACCTTAAGATTGAAATGGAGGGTCTTGCCTTCCATCAGCCTGACGCCGGTGGGGTCCACTCCCATCTTCTTCATATGGTGGATGGCTTCGCCGGCATTTGTAATGTGAAGGCATCGGATCAGATTCATCTTGCCTAAACATTCTTACCCTTTATGATGGCTTCGATTTGATTTCCGTCAAGAACCTCTTTTTCAAGAAGCGTATTTGCCAACTTATGGAGAGTGGCCATGTTCGCCTGGATGATTTCTTTGGCTCTTTCATGACCCTGGGTCACAATGTCTTTGATTTCATTATCTATCAGACGAGCCGTGTCTTCACTATAATCCCGGTGCTGAGCAAACTCTCTTCCCAAGAAGATCTGTTCTTCTTTCTTACCGAAACTCAGAGGGCCAAGCTTTTCGCTCATTCCCCACTCGCAAACCATTTTTCTGGCGATTTCGGTAGAGCGCTCGATGTCATTTCCCGCACCGGTGGTTTGGCCGTTCAACACCAGTTCCTCCGCTGCTCTCCCTCCCAGCATCACCGCGATGTTGTTCATCAGATAGTCTTTTGGATAGGTATGCTTTTCGTCTATTGGGAGTTGTTGCGTGATTCCAAGAGCTCGGCCCCTGGGGATAATCGTGACTTTGTGAATAGGGTCTGTTCCAGGGATCATCTTTGCAACCAACGTGTGTCCTGCCTCGTGAAAAGCAGTAATTCTCCGTTCTTCCAGAGGGATGATCATTGATTTTCGCTCGACACCCATCAGAACTTTATCTTTGGCCTGCTCAAAGTCGGCCATCTCGACCCGTTCTTTTCCTAATCGAGCGGCCAGCAAAGCGGCTTCGTTCACGAGGTTCTCCAGGTCGGCTCCAGTAAATCCAGGGGTTCCTCTGGACAGGACGGCAAGATTGACATCTACCCCCAACGGGGCCTTGCTAGAGTGGACCTTTAGGATTTCCTCCCTTCCCTTTACATCGGGAAGAGGCACAACCACTTGACGGTCAAAACGACCTGGCCTGAGCAAAGCAGGGTCCAAGACATCCGGCCTGTTTGTGGCGGCGATCAGGATAACCCCTTCGTTCGATTCAAAACCATCCATCTCAACGAGCAATTGATTCAGAGTCTGTTCTCGCTCGTCGTGCCCCCCGCCTAAACCGGCTCCTCGATGCCTTCCGACGGCGTCGATCTCGTCGATGAAAATGATGCAGGGAGCATTCCTTTTTCCCTGAAGGAAAAGGTCTCGGACCCTGGAAGCCCCCACACCCACGAACATCTCCACGAAATCAGAGCCGCTGATGCTGAAGAAGGGAACGTCCGCTTCGCCTGCGATCGCCCGTGCCAGAAGCGTCTTCCCCGTCCCAGGGGCACCGATCAGAAGAACTCCCTTGGGGATTCTACCGCCAAGCTTCGTAAACTTCTTGGGGTCCCTGAGAAAATCGATGATCTCCTCGAGTTCACCTTTGGCTTCTTCGATGCCAGCGACATTCTCAAATGTTACCTGATGGAGCTCTTTTGTCAGAATTTTAGCCTTGCTCTTTCCAAAGGAGAGGGCCTTTCCGCCGCCGATCTGCATTTGCCGCATGAAAAAGAGCCAGACGCCGATCAGAAGAATCACCGGAAGCGAGGGGATCAATATGTTCCATAGAGTGGACTCTTCTTCTTTCTTCGCATTGATAACCACACCCTTATCCCTCAGAAATTTAATCATCTCTAGGTCTTCAGGGGCATAGGTTTTGAACTGTTTTCCTTCTTTATCTCTCCACATAATGTTCTTGCCGCGAATCTCCACCTCCTGAACCCGGTTATTCTCGACGGTGGAGATGAATTCTGAGTAATTCTTTTCCGAGGCCGTTTGACGGGGTTTGCTGAAAAGCTGGAAAAGGAGAATCATGATAATGGCGATGATCGCCCAGAAAATCAGGTTTTTGTAAAGGGAACTCAAAAATTTTTCTCCAATATTGAAATTTTACCAAAACAGATTAACATAGTTTGTCTTTGGTTTCAACATCATGGATTTACACACAGAAATATTAGTCGGCGGACGAAATCAGTGAGGCGGGATTGGGCAAGAGAGTCTTAACTACTTGAAATTATTTACGTAAGTGTTCTATGGGGAAGGACGACTTCTTTTTTTTCTTGAAAAAAGGCCAAAAAAACTGTAGGGTTATGAATAAATATCTAATATTAAATCTAAAATCTTCTCAAACTACCTGGAGATCAGGATGAATCATGAATCTTTCATGGTTTATGGCAAGCCCAAACAGAGTAAAAGAGGGTATAAGCAAAAGAGCTTATAGAGGATAATATGGCGATCGAGCTACTCAAACAATGTCCTCTTTTTGCCGGGTTGAAAGAAGAAGACCTCAAAAGGATCAAGGCCATTGCTTCACTCAAGCGGGTCGGAAAGAAGGAGATCCTCTTTTCCGATGGGGAGGAGGCAAAGGGATTTTATGTGATCCTTTCGGGTAAGGTGAAACTGTATAAGATTTCACCGGACGGCAAGGAACAGATTCTTCATGTGGTTTCCGCACCGGATGCCTTTGCAGAAGCAGCTCTCTTTCTCGAAGGAAGTTACCCGGCCTTCGCCGAAGCTTTAGCGGATAGTCAACTTCTCTTTTTCCCCAAGAGAGATTTTATTCAGCTCATCGAGCGGAATCCCCAACTTAGCATCAACATGATTGTCTCTCTTTCCCACTTTTTAAGAAAATTTGCTTCCTTGATCGAAGAGCTCTCCCTCAAAGAAGTTTCATCGAGAATTGCAAAATATCTGATCGATCTCTCCCTGAAATCAGCCAAAGAGGGAAGAAAGATCAAGGAGGTCGATTTGGATCTAAGCAAGACGCAACTGGCTTCGAAGCTGGGGACGGTCAGTGAGACTCTTTCAAGAAGCCTGGCAAAGATGAAAGCCAGGAAGATTATCGATGTGAAGAGGAACAGGATTCTTATCTTAGATCGAGAAGGCTTAGAAGCGTTGGCCTCAGGTTTGAAAATTTGACCTCACTTTCTGTGAGATTTCTGCTGTTCGCCTATCCCAAAAATATCTACGGTGGGGGTATTGATAATCTCAGTCCCTTTGAAAGGGATGCCGGAGAGATTCAGAAATTGGTTTTCTCCGTGAAGAGCTCAGCTTCTGGAAGGGTTACTTCCTCCATCGTGGCGGGCTGCCAGTGCGGCTGATCATCTTTATCCAGGATGCGGGCGCGAATGCCTTCAAGATAATCCGGGTGTCTTATGATAAACCGAGCCGCGCTGGTTTCTGCACCAAACACTTGCTCCAGAGGGCGTCTTTCATTATGCCGCAGCAGGGTCAAGGTAAGGACAAGGGCTGTAGGAGAGCGTTCCGACAGCCGATGATAGACATCCTGACACAGGCGGTCCTCCCGGCTGCATTGAGAAAGGGAATTCATGATTTCACGGATAGAGGTTTTCCCGGAGAAATGGGTCGCAACCCATGCATCCATTTCGGGATTAACTGGAATGTCTTTGTGGAAGAAAGAAGCAAGATATGATTTAAGATGCCCTACTGCTTTTGCTTTTTCATCTGTGAGCTTTTTCGGAAAACTTTGGAGGGTCTTTCTCAGTCTCGGCAATTGCCTCCTCTTGGTTAACGAGTTTGCCAGTCCAAGACGCATGCATTCCGCTCCTTCCATTTCGTACCCCACAAGCCCGAGGTATTCCGGGTATCCCCTGGGACACTTTGTAAACATCCAACCCGTTGCACCCACATCGGGAAAAAAACCGATCCGGGTCTCGGGCATAGCCATGAGGGTCTGCTCCGTGGCGATAACAATATTCGCTCCGGCAGACAGACCAAGACCTCCTCCCATGGTGATGCCATCCGCGATCACGATCACCGGCTTCGAAAATCGATGTATAAAAAGGTCTAAACCGTATTCCTCTTGAAAAAACTCATCCGCAACGGGAAAAGATTTCTCCTTTACTGCCTTTGCCAGTCTTTTGAGATCGCCTCCTGCACAGAATCCTCTGTTTCCGGTTCCAAGGAGCAGAACGAACTGATATTGATCCTCTTCCGTGGCCTCGTCGAGGGCCTGACGGATCCGCAGGATCATCTGGGTGGTGAGAGCATTGATGGCCCCGGGTCGGTTGAGAATGATCTCCATCATAAACGGGTAACGCTTTATAATAACCGCAGGTTCTCTCTGGTCTGAATGGGTTGCCATAAACAATGTCCCTTCCTGCTATTTCTTCCATGAAAGGCAGTTTGCTGACGAAGGCTTACTCATTTTCTTATACTTGTGCGACCAAGATGAATGGGGTGAATCGAGTATTTTATGGATCAAGAGACAGTATTTGAGACTCGCTTACATCAAGTTTCTTCTCTCCTCATACCCCGGGCGGCAAGAATAAGAGGAGGAGAATAGCGAAAATAACCCGCGTGCCGTATTGGCTCTTCCCGGAACAAGAGGAGAGACGAAATTGATAAATCGAGAAATTGTTGGTAAATTGGTCTCAGTCCCATTATGAAAATGAGACTGAATGTATCAACGTCATAAGCCGAGAGGAGAGACGTCTGATGGAAATCAAAAAAGTATGCGTTATCGGTATGGGGACGATGGGAAGCCAGATCGGGATTGTCTGTGCTAGGGGTGGTTTTCAAACCATCCTGGTGGAACTTTCTGAAGAGTTCGCAAGGAAGGGCTTAAAATCTGTCGCATCATTTCTAAGCGGTCAGGTTAAAAAGGGAAATATGAGGAGCGAGGAAATGGAGAAGGTTCTTTCCCTTACTACCACGACGACGGATTTAGAGAAAGCCCTTTCTGACGCAGCATTGGTGATCGAGGCTGTTTTTGAGGAGATTCATGTGAAAAAGGAGCTATTCAAGAAAATGGACGGGGCCTGTCCGAAAAAAGCCATTCTGGCCAGCAACACGTCCACGTTGAGCATTACGGAGATGGGAGCAGTCACCGCTCGACCGGAAAAATGTATCGGAACACATTTCCTGATCCCGGCGGCTTTGACGCCACTTGTTGAATTGGTGCGTGGGTTAGAGACTTCGGATGAGACACACGAAACGATCGTTGATTTCCTTACAACGTGTGGAAAAGAGACTGTAACCATCGTGGACTCTCCGGGTTTCGTGGTCAACCGCCTTTACCTTCCGATGGTGAACGAGGCTTTCTACGTATTGGAAAATTCCCTTACCAGCGCTGAAAAGATTGACAGGTGTTGCGTGAGAGGCCTTGGCTTTCCCTTAGGCCCATTAGCCGCGGCGGATGCGTTCGGGCTGGACATTCTGTTGAGATGCATGGAAACATTTCACAAAGAGCTGGGTGAAAAATATCGACCCGCACCACTACTTGTCAAATTAGTCAGAGCCGGACGCCTCGGCCGGAAGAGCGGGAGAGGCGTCTATGATTATCGCTCCTCTCCCTTCCCCTCTCCGCCGGGGGAGAGGGAAAAGATGACCGGAAAAAATGACAGATCGTGAAGGTAGGATGTGACGAGACTTTTCGCATTCGTTAACAGAGAAGATATAAAAACTTATATCTCCGGCAGCTGGTCTGTCAGTTGGCCACTGACGCTGATCATGGTTTTTGAATTTTTGATCGGCCTTACGGATGTCTACATTGCGGGTAGGGTGAGCAAAGAGATCCAGGCGGCCTACGGTTTTGTCATTCAGCTCTATTTTGTCCTTATTGTGATCGCCAACGCCCTTACCGTGGGCACGGTCTCTGTGGTCTCGAGATTATACACTTCCGGAGATAAGGACGAACTCCGCGATAGCATTTTCTCCTCTCTCGTCGGAGCAGTGGGGACGGGTATATTCCTTGCAGGCGCAGGTTTTCTCTTCAGTCCGCAGATCATTCGTGTTCTGAATATTCCCGAGCAGCTCAAACCATATTGTATTCCATTTATTAAAGTCTATGGGATGGGTCTACTCTTCCACTACCTCCTCATCAACTGCAATGGTATTTTGAGGTCGTGTGCCAGGGTTAAAGATTCTCTAAAAACCCAAGCTCTCGTATGTGTGTTCAATATCGGCCTTAATTTCTTATTGGTCTTTCATACGCCACTGGGATTCAGGGGAATCGCCGCCGCGACTGCCTCGAGTGTCTTCATCGGGAGTATGGTCAATCTGTGGAAGGTAAGAAGCTCGGTGACCGGGGCGGGAAGATTTTCCTTCGACCTGGTGCGAAGGATGATAACCATAGGTTGGCCCATCGGAGCGCTTCAGGTGCTGTGGCAGCTTTCTTCAATGCTCCTTTTCTTGATTTTGAGCGCTTTGCCTGAGCATAGGGTTGAGATTCTCGCTGCCTTGACAACCGGCCTGAGAATCGAATCTGTCATCTACCTTCCGGTCTTCGGGTTCAACATGGCGAATGCCGTGATCGTCGGAAATATGCTGGGCGAGAAAAGAGAGGAAGATGCCTTGCGGAGTGGGTTCATCACTGCCGTGATCGGTGTCCTGATTGTGACGATCATGGTCATTGCGGTGATTTTGAATGCCCGATGGATCGCCTCGTTCCTGTCGAACAATGAGATTGTGGTCAGGGAGTGCACCAAATATATTTACATCAGCATGATCAGCGAGCCTTTCATGGCCTGGGGTATTATTTTGGGTGGAGGTTTGAATGGAGCGGGGGATACGCGAAGCGTCATGATACGGGTTGCCCTCAGTGTGTGGCTTGTAAGGATCCCGTTGAGCTATATGTTTGTCGTCCTCTTTGGGTTTGGACCGGCTTCGGTCTGGTGGTCTATGAATATCTCTCAATTCGTCCAGGCTTTCCTAATGTCCAAAAGATATTTCAATAGAGAATGGTTATCTCCAAACAAATAGCTCATTTAAGACAGGGTTTTTTTTCCCAAGCCACGAATTTTTCTCACACTATTTTTTGAAATTCAATTCTAAATTTAAGTAGTTACAGGAATTCTTTTGATCTAAGCCTACCCTTGACTTAGGTCAAGGCATTCCTTTCATCCTAGAATTATAATTGAAAGTAGAATCAGAAGCGGGGGCGAGTAAGATGAGTTTAAATGAGGTTGAGTTGTCAGAAAAGGAAAAGGATGATATTCGAACTTTAATGAAGTTTGAACGGATCTACTGCCGAGAGAATCATAACGGAGCCAAATCTCCTTTTTCATTCAAACTTTTCGATATCAAAGAAATCGAAAAGAAGGAGATTTCGCTGTGCTCGGATTGCACACGACTTCTCACCTATGGCCTGACAATGAGGCTGAAGTGCCCTCACGAGCCCAAGCCCATGTGCAAGAAATGTGAGACCCAATGCTACCATGGTGAATATAAATCAAAGATCCGGGAGGTCATGAAGTTCTCCGGAATGTACTTGGTGAAGCGTGGTCGGATGGATCTGCTCTATCATTATTTCAGGTGAGATTCAGAAGGGGGATTCGATCTAAGTCAAGACAATTTTTCCGGGGCGGTGTTAAATTGAAATGAAGAAAGGATGAGCAAGATGGCTGAGAAGAAGGAAATCACCTGTTTCCTCTGTCATAAAACGGAACATGAGGGAGTTTTGATTCCTTGCCGAAAGGGCGGGCAAGATCTTTGGGTATGTACGCGATGTTTACCCATGCTCATCCATGGTGGATAAGACAGATAATTCTCCTTACTCCCTCTCTTAGTAAAAAGAGGGATGGAGGAAAATTTGTTACGGAGGGATTGGATGGACAAATATGCAAAGGCTTTTGTCAAGTCGAGCCTGATCTATTTCGGGATCGGGGTCATTATGGGAGTGTGGATGATTTTGTTCCCAGATGTACGATTTACCCTCACACGGGTTCATGTCCATATTCTTCTTCTGGGATTCATGACCATGATGATTTACGGTGTAGGATATCATATTCTTCCACGATTTATGGGAAGACCCGTTTACAGTCATCGTCTCGGTAATATTCAGGCGTGGCTTGCTAATATCACGCTCGTCGGTCTTTCTACTTCTTGGATCATCGAGGCGTCGCACGGCGGAATCTGGCGCCCCTTGGCAATTCTTTTCGGAGTCGGTCAAGGGGTTGCCATTTTTATGTTCATTTTCAACCTGTGGAAGAGTATGACTCCTCAACCCGCTGAATAGTTGGGAGTTCAGAATTTCGAGATCGGAGCAGATACATTAAGCCTCCGAACTGAAAAAGAAGGGAGGGTTTCATATGGCAGAGAAGAAGTTCAATAAGGATATGGTCATTGGAGATATTTTGAAGGCGAACCCCGCTGCGATCAAAGTGATCGAAAAATATTTCGGGCAGGGCTGCTTCACCTGTCCCGGGATGAAGATGGAATCCATCTCTTTTGGGGCGATGATGCACAACATGGATCC
>DASPPQ010000070.1:0-87958 GCA_035625415.1 Thermodesulfobacteriota bacterium | reverse complement strand
GTCTTCTTCAGGAATTTGAAGCTTTGAACAAAAGCTTCAAATTTCTCAAACGGCTCCGGGTCAAAGGTTCCGTTCATCGGCCGCCATTGGGTAATGACAAACGAAATAACTCGGTCTCCTTTTTTGACAAGGTAAACCAGGGATTTCGACTTTTCGTTTCTGTTTGGATTCTCTCCCTCTAGCTGCATCAGGACGCCCTTATGTCCCCACAGCTGAACGGCCTGCTGTTTCTTCACTTCAGCGAGTATTCCGCTGTTCCAGAGAAAACGGGTACAATACTGCTTGGCCCGTGTATCCAAATCCTGAGAACTGCCAAAGGGCTCGGGATCATAAATAAAGGTGGTTTGGCTGGGGAAGTTTCCTTTCTCAAACTTTAAGAACCCGAACTCGAAATCTCCTCCGGATACTTCTCTCAGAACCTTCCAGCCTATCGGTGCCTTGAATTCGTACTTATCATCATAGATAGCCGTCCCTCTGTCAGTTGCCACCAAAGCTGGCTTCGGCTTTTCTCCTATCGTTGCGCAGCCTCCGAGAAAAAGACCAGCCGCGGCTAACAACACGACGCTTTTGGCCCATCTGGACCTGTTTCTGCTTATCATGATTTCCTCCTTTTCATCATCATTTCCCTTTAAACTCTTCTTCCAGCTTTAAGAGAAACATCAAAATCTCTTGAAAGTTCGGGGAGTCATCTCTGATGTAGCGGACAATCCCCCTCTTGTCGATAATTACCGTCCGCCGGCCAAACCATTGGGGCGTACCGTCTTTCAGAAAAGGTGGCTTGTCAGAATAGGCTCCGTAAGCTTTTCCCATCCAGGGCAAGGTGTTGGACAGGAGCGGAAAAGTCAACCAGAGACTTTGGGCAAAATATTTGTTGGTAGTCACATCATCCATGCTGACGCCCAGAACCCGGGCGTTGAGGGCCTCATAGAGATGAAGATTTCTCTGATGCCCATCCATCTCGCCCGTTCAGACAGGGGTGAAGGCAGCAGGGAAGAAAGTGATGATCAGATGATGCTTCCCATAGTAATCCTTATAATAATCTACCAGCCTGTCCTGGGATGAAGGAAGCGTGAAGCCAGGTGCTTCATCTCCAACCTTCAATTCGGCCCGGGCATTCCCTGTGGCCAAACATAGAGCAAAAGCAATATTCACCATGAGCAATGTTAAGACCACTTTTTTGGACATAGTTTCTCCTTTCAGCCGAGTATTTCCCCGGTCGCTCTTTGCTAAAAATGGCGATCGGGGAGTATTAAATTTTAGACTTCTTCGAGCATCGAGGTAAAAAGGTCATGATGTTCCCGCTCGCCCTCGATGTCGAACGCATCCCGCCGCACCTCCACCTTCAACCTGTATTTTGTCTCCGCAAAGGAAAAGACGAAATGGCCTTACTTTATTCGCCACCATTCCAATGGCTACTTTTTCCATCCTTTTTGCCAGATTACACAGCTTTTGGGCCGCATGCACGGCTCTGAGTTGTCTTTAGCTTCTCTTTAATCACTTCCTTGAGGAATTTTAAGGCTTCTTCCTTGTCGCGGTCTAGAAGGATCGCCTCTATCCTTTGGCTCTCCTGGTCAGTGAGGCTGATGGTGCGCTCTGCCATGAAGTCCACCTCCTTTCTTTTGCTAAACAGAAGTCTTTTAACAGGTTATTCGACCTTGTCGTATTAATCAGCTCCGTTCACTCGTTGCTGGGCCTGTCTTTTTTCCCCGCCAATCTCGGGTCAACGTTCTCCGGTCCTCCGCAGTCCGGGATGTAACAGGTCACATCAGTAAAAGTGCAGGCCTGTTTACAAGAAGGACACCGATCAGGCAACGTATCGGCTCCGAACATGTAACCACAGTTCGAACATTTCCATTGAGTCACTCGTCTCACCTCCCCTCAAGAATTCCATAGTGTAGCTGTTTTCCACTAGCCGTGGCTTAATTACCCTTTATGTAAGCTTCAGCAGTTCTTGCTAACAGAGGTTACCCAAACCTTCTGGCACTGTTAGTGTTTGGTAAGGTATTTCTTCATCCCGTCAGAATTTGCAACCATGGTATCCTTTCCCTCTTCCCAGTCTGCAGGACAGACATGCCCTTCGTGCGTACTGACAAATTGGAAAGCCTTAAGCACCCGCAGGGCCTCGCCAGTTGAGCGACCCACGGAGAGGTTGTTGATGGTTGTATGCATCACAATTCCCTCAGGGCTAACCAGGAATAGCCCCCGAAGGGCAACACCGTCATTCCCTGTCAGAATGCCGTAATCTCGCGCTGTCGCCTTATTAAGGTCTGATAGTAGAGGAAAGTTGAGACCACCACCGAGGCCACCATCCTCTCGCTTTGTATCCACCCAGGCCTTATGGACATACACCGAATCTACAGAGATGCCGAATATCTGGCAGTTCAGTTTTGTAAATTCCCCTGCCCAGGACGAGAAGTTAAGCACTTCGGTGGGACAGACAAATGTGAAATCAAGGGGGTAAAAAAGAAGAATAACCCATTTTTTTTTGTATTCTGACAATTTGTATTTTAGAAAATCACCTTTGAAATAGCCCTGAAGTTCAAAATCAGGTGCTGGATTACCGACTAAATTCATGTGAGGACCTCCTTTTCTTTGAATTTATACCTGCTCAGATTCCGGAAATAGCCTCTTATTTCCTTTGTGAATCCGCTCGGTCAAACTCATCAAGATAGCGTCTTGTCTCTTTATCATTTTTTGATCTTGGCAGGCTTGCACAGATATTCCTTTGCCACCGCCACCCGGCCGCAGGCATCGCAAACATAGCTCAACTTCGACACTTTTGGTTTACAGACATGTCTTGGGTTAGTTACTGTGACGCCACAGTATTCGCAGGTGTACGTTTGTTTGATTGGTTGGGGGTCACATAGATGCCCCTTGTCAGTCGTTACCAACCCGCAGGTTCCACATTTATAAGCTTTAGCCCCCGTCTCCTTTTTCGTTGCCATCCTTTGTTCTCCTTTCTTTGCGATAAAGCTGATTATTCAAGGATGCTTCCAAGTTTGAGGCATCCTTAAGTTTGATTACAGTTTTTCTGGCGCACAGAGGTTCTTCTCATTCGCTCCTACGCGACCACAACCTTTGCAAAAAGTATCATCCCTCCTTAACTAGCTTCTTATATTCATCCAAGTTTGAGGTAAGAAATCCCACGTTTTGTAGGAGACAAAGGTGCTGCTCGTGTGCCGGATGGGGCATCTAAACAGCATCCTGGAATAGCCTTTGAGGTTCATAAACCACCCCTTTCCGGAGCCGCAG
Organism: Thermodesulfobacteriota bacterium; assembly: GCA_035625415.1. GTDB lineage: Bacteria > Desulfobacterota > BSN033 > BSN033 > UBA1163 > UBA1163. The sequence goes on along the minus strand of DASPPQ010000070.1, from coordinate 84,706 downwards.
TGTCCCGTTGATTATTCTACAGGTGCAATCCCCGCGGCGAGTCTTCCTGGTTAAAGAACCCTTCATTTTGACTCCCACCAAATTGTCGTAGAAAACGGCTTATCTGTTTTCAATTTCCTGTTTCACGGCTCGTTTTCCTGCATTTTTGGCATGTGCCGTAAAATTCCACATGGCTCCCTGTTACCTTGAAGTCAGTATCCGGCAAAGGAAGACGATAGCGAGCATCCACGTCTACAATGGTTTTGCAGAGATTGCAGATCAGATGATGATGAGGAGACGTATTCGGATCATAGCGTGCTTTACTCGGATCGATAGTCAGCTTGAGTAACTGCCCGCGCCTTTCTAAGGCGGATAGCGTGTTATAGACAGTTGCTAAAGATACTGTCGGAAACTTCTTCACCACAGCTCGGTAAATATCTTCAGCTGAAGGATGGCTCTTGTTGCCCTCCAGGTAGTCAAGGATTGCTATCCTTTGGGGAGTAAGCCTCAGATGGGAATGTGAATATTTCTCCATGGTAGTCCTTTGATTAATTCTAATGTAATAGTCTCTCTAAAGTAAAGCTAGTCACCCTCCGCTCCATTGTCAAGGAACCGACTCTTTAGGGGGTTAAATTAGGAGTGCCATGACCTTCGGTGTTGCCAGACAATCGCGATTACACTTGAGGATAATAGCAGCTGTTATTCCATCCATCCGTTAGTGCGGATTTTAGAGTGCATTCAATTATTCACCATCAAAGGTGTGGTGCTCCAATTTTCGATACCATGAAGCGGCATCAATGAAATACTCCTCGGTATCTTTCAGGGAGAGATAGTGCTCATTTTCGAATCTTGAAAGCAGGCCAAAAAAAGCTTTTTCTTTGGGATCGGAAACCGCCTCTCTTAGCTCAGCATAGAATTTTACCCCTTTGGCCTCAAAGTCGATCGCTGTTCGGACAGCCTCCAAGTCATCTGCATCTTCTTCGGGTATCTTGTCAATATTTTTGATCAGATCTTTGAGAACGTCTTTGACCAGGGTATCTTCCACTTTGAGGGGGACGGTTTCAGGCCATTTTTCATTCTTTTCCCATTTCTCGTGGAGTTGCTTCAGCCGCTCATAATGGCCGAGCTCTTCATTTCCGATTTGCCGGAACATGGCTTGCCCAATAGGGTTTTTGGTCCTTTGAGCATGCCTCAAGTAGAAGGCCCGCTCCTTCATTTCATTATTGAGGGCTACTTGGAGGGCGTTTAACCGATCTTTCTGTTCCATGACTATTCTCCTTAATCATAATATAATCATTGGTCGTGGGACGTGATTTGTTTCGGGAGAATCGCCTTTATTCCGAGGGCTGGCCGGGCTTTTTTAAGTTTCGTTAATTTTCCGAGAAGCCTAATTCCGGATTTCGTAAGGAATTTGACCTCTTGTTGATCTGAATCCCCCCAACAAATCTTGGGTCTCCCGCTACTGACCGCAACATCCTGAGGAGATCTATCTACTTATTCGAAATATTTCCTACACCACTACCAAGGGTAAATGCGGTGAATAGGGTATTTTGTGGCTGGAAGCATGGTATACTTAGGTTAATTCTAAATGAAGCCTGAAGGTTTAAGGGTTAGGGTTACAGGAATGGGGGTATCTTGCCACTTCACACTTTCCAATAAGGTGCGATTCGGAAAATATGTCAAAACCTTGATTCAGATTGATGACCACCTCTCGATTACCAACCGCAATCGAGTATGCATCGCAAAATTGCCCGTTATTGTCAAAACCCGATATGTGTATTTCCTCGGCCTTTTTTGTTAAGTCTCTTCAGATCTCTTCTATTTTCCTATAGGTAGAGTATGCTTCCATAAAGGTAGGAAACCCGGTCGTCTGAATCAGGAGGAGCAAAACGTGCTTAATCTCATCGTCTGTTGCTCCCGCTTCCTTTGCTTTTATGATATGAGTTTCAAGCGCTCTTGTGTGATGGCTTGCTCCCGAAATGGCAATCTTTATCAACCAGCGGAGTTTTTCCGTGAGTGGGCCGGATCTCTCATGGATTTCGTCACCCAGCGCCTCATTGCATGAGTGGACTTTAGGGAATTCTTCTTTAAACTTCTTAAAAATCTCGTGAAAATCTTTCATAGAAATTCTCCTTTCACCATTTTAGAGATCCAGAAAAATGGGGAGGTTATTGAAAAGTGATGAGTTCTGGAAAAGGTCCTAAAGAAAAAAGAGCACAAGTAACAAACCTTGAATGTAGTCAAAGGTTTTCACGTTGATGATACCTACTAGAAGTGAACAATATTAAGTGTAGGGTCTCCCTCTCTAAAGTTTACACTCGCTACCCACTCTAAAGTATTTGTTATTCCACCAGACCATGGGGCTTAACCCTTCGTCTATTCTAAATCCCACCACTTCGGCAATATAGATCGCATGATTTCCTTCCACATCCCATAATGAACTTTTCACACGACATTCAATATTGGCGAAACATCCTATGATGAGGGGAGCTTTGATTACATTGGCAGTTTGGGTCTTAACCCCAAATTCTTTAAATTTGTCGACCTCATACCCGTGAAGGCTGCCAAATTTTCCAGCTAAATCCTGTTGGCTATCAGCAATCAGATTGATTGCAAACTCCTTTGACTTTTCGATGAGCTGATAGGTGGCAAATGTCTTAGAGACACTGACTGCAAGTAAGGGAGGCACTTGAGAAACGTACATTGAACTCGCTGTCATGGCCCCTTGAATATTGTCCGCAGAGGCAGTGAGTATAGTGACAGAACAAGGCAGTTGCATGGTTGCTCGGAGAAAAGATTTGTTTGACATAAAATCCTCCGTTACATATATCCTGCTTCTTTCAACAAAGCGGAAATGGGTTAATCCCTTTTCAATGGCTTAACAAAAACCCCCACTCCGCTTCGGGATCTTTCTCAAATCGCTTGGTCATCAGAGTTTCAAGAATCATATGATGTTTCTTCTCGTCCTCCCATATCTGTTCGAAGAGATATCGAAGGGCCGGGGTCTTTGTTAGGTATTTAATCTCAGCAACAAATTCCCTATGCCTCTTCTCCATATCACTATGTTTCTTTAATAAATCCCACACCTCTTTTCTTTCCTTCACCCCAACAATTGTCTTGAATTCGAGAATCTCCAAAGCTGCCCGGCCAAAATCAGCATGCTTGCGTGAATCATGCTGAATTCCCCGAAGCAAATATTTTACTGCTGCATTTTCGGCTTTGTCGATCGCCTTCTCTGTCAGATCAACCACTTCCTCCTCGGTTTTAATAAGTCGACTCACCATGCTCTTCAGTTTATCAATACTCTTTTCATTTACCATACAAACCACCTCCTTTGCTGGACACTTCAGCTTAAGGCTATTAGAAATAATTTTGAATGGAAATGGGGTGGATATTGTATTTGACGAAGAAAAAAACAGTATTTTGAAGCCAATTTATGAGGGCGCCGGAACGACAAATAGGGTACGGAGAGCTATCTTAAACCCTACCCACCGACGATAGATAAACAACAAACTCCTCCTCTCCGTCGACCCGGAGCAGCCGGTCCATCTTTTCCTGGTCATAGGCACCGATCGCACAGGTTCCTGCCCCGATTGCCTCGCACGCGAGATACAGGTTCTGGCAGACATGGCCTGCGTCCATGGCGATTACCCTGTGAGCCGCTAATCCATAACGCCACTCCATTCGATAAGGGATAGCGGTCCAGATGAATGTCAATGCGGCACTCTCCGGGTAGGGCTGCCCAAAGACGGCATCTACTATCTTACTGGCAATCTGTTCCTCTGAAAACTCATAGAGCAACTGGTGAGATAGTGGAAGATACCGGTACATTCCGGCGGTCATCCCCGCTACGTTGAGGATGGCTAGATACGTCTCAAGGGCATGACGGCACCCCGCCGAGGGCACGGTTCGGTAGGCGTGGCCTCCAACGATCTTCCCCCGCACCCCCTGGGTTGCCCAGAGGAGAAAAGATACCTCTTCTAGGTTAAGAGGTGTTTTTCGGTATACTCGTCGGCTCCGGCGGTTCCCGATTGCCATAGCAAGATCTATCTTGGCAATATTCTTCCAGTCGCCGGGCTTCACCAGATCGATTCGCACTGCATCATTCCGATATGGCTTTTCGATAGGAGGAACGTCGATGCCTCTGTTTTGGTCCGTCTGTGAAAAATCGACCTTTTTCCGGATGCTGTCTTTCAAAAAATATCGGTACTGCTTTAATGAATCTCTGTTCATCTTCTGAACAATTCCCCATGAGTGAATTTTAAAGAAATCTCCCGGAGAGGCGCAGGATAAAAATCGTGTGATCGTTCTGTGTGCAAATCACTCCAGTCGATATCTTCCATCTCGACAATCAGCCCCTAATATCTGCTTTCATGGAGCAGGTGAATTTTCACTTGTTGATTGTTAGACATAATATACTACTGTTTTTCTAAGTTTGGAAGGACAGATCTCAGGAAGTCAACGTCCAAATATGGAACTTTCAAAGCTGAACATATCTTGCCAGTACCTGCACTTTGCGTAAACTGAAAATATCTAGCTGAAATCTGCATTGGAAAGGAAGAGGGGCGTTTCATTGACTACAACAAGATGTACTAGTTGGTCAGGCGTTAATTTGGTACTGTCTTTCAAATCAAATACTGGTACAGATTGAATATAGGAAGAGCCCTTTTTTCCGGCAGGGAACACAAAAGTGAGGCGTGAACGGGTTGATTAAGATTTCATCTTCTTGTAAAAAAGCCTCTTCGCCATTTCTGCTGCGGCGATGTAGAGGACCACGATCGCTCCTAGGGCAATAAAGAATGGAGCGGGCAGGGGACGGAATTTAAGAAGGAATCCCAAAGGACTGAAAGGAAAAATGAGTGTCACTCCGGCAATGAGCAGCGTGGCGGTCAGCAGATATTTCCCGGGTCTGCTCTGATAAAAGGGTCTGCGGGTCCGAATGACGAGGACGATCACCGAGGCGGAGATCACCGATTCCAGAAACCAGCCGGTTCGGAATGAATTCGGTTGAGCATGGAGAACGAAGAGCAGTACGCCGAAGGTGAGGAAATCGAAGATCGAGCTCACCGGACCAAAGGTCATCATAAAGTTTCGTATGAACTTGATGTCCCAGCGTCGCGGTTTCTCAACGAGTTCCGAATCCACACGGTCCGTGGCAATCGTCATCTCCGGGAAGTCAGTCAGCAAGTTGGTGAGGAGAATCTGCGAGGGCAGCATGGGGAGAAAGGGTAGGAAGAGGGATGCCCCAGCCATGCTGAACATGTTTCCGAAATTGGCGCTTGTGGCCATAAAGACGTACTTTAATGTATTGGCAAAGGTGGTCCGTCCTTCGCGCACACCTTCCACCAGGACATCCAGATCTTTTTCGAGAAGCACAATATCCGCGGCCTCTTTGGCAACATCCACAGCGCTGTCCACTGAGATCCCCACGTCGGCAGAGTGGAGTGCGCAGGCGTCATTGATCCCGTCGCCCATATAGCCGACCACATTCCCGGCCCTTTTCAGTGCATGGATGATCGCCTCTTTATGATTCGGTTCCACCTCAGCAAAGACATCTGTCTCGTTGACTCGGTGGAGCAGTGCCTCGTCGCTCATCCGGTGGATCTGTCCGCCCGTAATCATCTTCGGATCCGGGAAGCCCACCTGGTGGCTGACATTGGCCGCAACCAGGCGGTTGTCACCCGTGATGATTTTGAGTGAAACCCCAAGCTGTCTCAACTTGTTGATGGTTTCCACAATGCCTTTTTTCGCAGGATCGAAGAAAACCAGGAAGCCTAAAAACGTCATGCCGGTTTCATGCTGTTTCGCAATGGAAGAGACAGACCCTAACTCACGGAAAGCGACGCCCAATATCCGAAATCCCTTTTGGCTAAGCTCTTCAAAGCGCTGCCGGATCTGGTCCTGGACCGTCGTCATATCCACCGTCACACGATGCCCAACTTCTGCTGACGAGCAGACCTCGAGCACATTCAGCAGCGCGCCCTTTGTGATGATCTGATGGGTGCCATCTTTTGAAACCAGAATGCTCAAACGTTTGCGAACGAAATCGTAGGGCACCTCGTCCAGCTTCTGGTATCCAGACAGATCCATTGGACGGTGTTTTCGGATGGCTTCGTCGATTGGGTTTGTAAAGCCTGTTTCATAGATGGCGTTGAGATAGGCGTAGAGAAACACTTTCTCACTTTCGCTGCCCTCCACATCGACGGCGGAATGGAATTGCACCACGCCTTCGGTCAGCGTTCCGGTCTTGTCGGAACAGAGGACGTTCATGCTGCCGAAGTTTTCAATGGAGGCAAGGCGTTTGACAATGACTTTCTTTGATGCCATGCGCTTTGCGCCATGGGAGAGGTTGATGCTGATGATCGCGGGCAGCAGTTGTGGCGTCAGCCCCACGGCCAGGGCCAGTGCAAAGAGAAACGACTCCATGACCGGGCGCTTGAAATAAACGTTGATGGCAAAGATAGCGATCACCAGGACGAGGGTCACCTCCAAGAGGAGATATCCAAATCGTCTAACGCCCCGCTCAAACTCGGTCTCAGGAGGTCTGAACTTCAGGCGCTCAGAAACCTTTCCAAACTCGGTTTCTTTACCTGTGTGAACCACCACAGCCTTGGCATGACCGCTTACCACATGGGTTCCCATAAAAAGGGCGTTCGTTCGTTGGCCGAGCGGTGTTTCTTCTGGCAGAATCCCCGCGGTTTTTTCTACTGGAAAGGTTTCCCCTGTTAGGGTAGCCTCGTCGACGAAGAGATCTTTCGATTCGAAAAGGAGACTGTCGCCCGGAATGACACCTCCTGCATTCAGGGCAACGATATCTCCCGGGACTATTTCTTCGACAGGAACCTCTTTTGAATGTCCGTCGCGAATCACCTCGGTTTCGATCTGTACGATGGTCAGCAGCTTCTCGACCGCATGGACCGCCCCCCTTTCTTGCCAGAACCCGAGAAGACCGCTGACCAGGACGATGATTAGGATGATGAGGGCATCCGCCGAGTCGTGAAGCAAAATGGAGATCCCCACTGCAAAGAGAAGAATGAGGATAATGGGGCTTTTGAATTGGGAGAGGAGAAGCGTCAGGTCATCCGTCCTCTTCTTGGGCTTAAGAAGATTGGAACCGCGACGGGCAAGGCGCTCCTGAACTTCTTCTTCGCTTAGACCTTGCGGCGTGGTTTGAAGTTCCTTGAGGATTTCAGCGGCGGTCGCACTCCAAAAGGCATGAGAGGGTTGTTTCATTCAAATTTACCGTCCAGTTTTTACTGAAGAAGCACTTCAAAATCAATTTCTTGCGAACCGAAGAAGCCTTTTCTTAGAATTCTCACCTTTGCGTTCTCCCCTTTGTTTCTGAAAAGGAGATCGATCTTAACATCGTCGATGTCGCGTATGGGAGTATGACCGATGGATAAAATCGTATCTCCCGCTTTCATTCCTGCCTTTTCGGAGTTGCTCCCCGAGGCGAAACCGGCAATTTCCACTTTCCCATCCTTCTCCTTAAGCAAAACCATCAGCTTTGGAGAAATGACGCCTGGTATGGTCTTTGGAAAAAGGACATCATCAGCAATATCCTTTTCGAGATCAGCATCATTCAGGATAATCGCATAATCGTATCCGTTCCTTCTTGCTGTTCTCTTCGGAATGCCGGAGCCATAGGCAAGATGACCGCTTCCCGCCAGAGCGACCATGTGATCACCCGGATGGGCTTTGAAGAATTCGTCGATCGACTCTGACATGGTCTCATCCCATAAGACCTGAGCCTGGTAAAAAAAATTGAAATTCTCCGCCCCAAAATCTTCATGCTCTCGAAAGGTTTTTTCGAGTCTGTCTCTGTAAGTCTCGTCAGAGAAGTCCATCGCGGATGGCACAAATTTCCTATCCCCTTCCGAGAGGGAACCCAGGCCACTCCGGAAAACCTTGTCCACAATCTCCTGCCTCTGATTGAGTGCCACCACAGGAACTTTCTCTGATCTCGCAAAAAGCAGAATAGGCCTGTAGAGGTTATAGTCAAACCCCCATCGTTTGAAATATTGTGTCCCTTTCAAGAACTTTCTTTCATCAATCTTGCCCTCGATGTACTCGTCCAACACTTTTTGGAATGGTCTCTGAAACATCTCCATGCCGATGGCTAATTTTTTTCCTCTTCGGTGCAGATCTTTTATGATTTCCAACTCCATCACATGGTGCGAATACTGGTTGTGGCTTTCGCCGACGTAGATAATCTTTTTGTCGGCCACACGCTCCATCACGTCGGCAAACGTCTTCAAGTCGGAAATCTCTACAGCCACCGGAGGCCTGAGAAGCTCCTCTCTTATTCCTCGAGGGGTTTCGTCAATTTTCTTGCGCCTGTTGATGCCGTGATCAAACGAAAGGAAGCTGTATTTTCCGTAATGAAAAATCTTTTGAAAGGCGTCGCTCACTTCTTCCTCGGATCGAGCATCAAAGATTCCTGCCACCTTTCGGGCATTCCATGGGTTCACTTTCATCAGAACGCTAAACCCGTCCTCGCCGGCCACGTTCCCGTAAAGCCTTCCGATCAAAGGGTTGTTTGCGCCGAGAATGACCATGGAGGACTTCTCGATGTCATTAACGGTCAACCGGCCCGGTTCGTTGACTCGCGCCCCTTTTTCTTTAAAGGCATGGACGACCTCATCATAGACCCCTCTTCCGGAGGTGGGCAAGACAATGATTGGGTTTTCATCCCCGATCAAGCGCTCGACCACCGGAGGGAACTCGCTTAAGGAGAGCGTTCTGGCCAAATCGTAATCTTCGTCAATCACCAATCTTTCAGGAGGATCGTCAATCAATATGTTGAAGGTGGTTTTTTCCTTGTCAAGGTGAAAGACGTCCTTCACCTTACCTCTGTAAGAATAGAGGGCGACGGGGAGGTCGAGTGCATAAACGTTTCTTTTTTGCGAGATCGTGAAAGTAACTCCGAATCTCGGTCCAGATGGTTTGACCTTCGCATCCTCGATGACAATTTCAGCAAGGCCTTTCCGGGTGATCCACTGCTCGAAGAACCAGGCTAAATCCTTTTGATAATATTTTTCGAAAGCCCGTTGGATGTCCTCCCAGGAGGCCTTTCTGAAGCGCATCTCATTCACAAAATATCTTACCGATTCGTAAAATCGATTTTCACCCACCATCCTCTTCAGCATCTGGAATACCATGAGCGCTTTGCCGTAGCCAATCGCCTCGGAAGCATGGTCCGTTCTCTCCTTGAAATCCTTTAAGAGAAATTCATTCTTTGCGTTCACATAGCTTTGGTAATCGGTGAGCACGCCCTTGCGGTATTCGAACCCGAGCCCTTTCTCCTCCTGGTAAAGATGGTCCGAGAGAAAGGCAGTCAACCCCTCTGCCCAGTTTCCTTTTGAGTCATCAATGTAGACAAGGTTTCCGAGCCATTGGTGAAGGATCTCATGGCCCAGGGATGTCTCAGGGATAAAAGGAAGTCTCAGCACCTCCTGGCCGAGAAGGGTATAGGTGGGCATGGAGTATCCCGTGGGTAGAAAGTTTTCAACGATGGAGAATCTCTTGTAAGGAAATGGGCTGATCAGATGATCATACAGTTTCAAATAATGCCTTGCGTGCTCGATGTAGGTCTTGACAAGGTTGAGATCTTCGGAGAAAAAATAGGCGAAGATTTCAACCCCATCAAAACGATCTGTCACTATCTTATATCGGTTCGTCGCAATGAAATTGATGGAATCAAGAGGATGGCGAAAGGCAAAGACAAAAACAGCATTGCCCTCTTTAGCAGTTTTGAAAATCGTCTCTGCTTCGGAGACCCCTTCGTATCCATCGGGTAGTGTCACTGTCAGATGGTAGTTGCACATCTGGAAGGGTTTCGGATACCACGCCCCCGTAAGAAAAATTCCCCTCCGATCAATGAGGCTTCCCCCTTGTTCAGAGCTTCTAAAAAGTCCTTCGAATCCGATCTCGACTATTCCCGCGCGGGAAGGCCGGATTTTTAAGGTTTCGGCACGGCCAGAGAAATCCATCTTTTCTTTATTGAGCGTTACATAAAGGAGCGTTAACCTTCCTTTGTCTAAATTTATTTCTTCTCCTTCCTCTATCGGGATCGTCGCAATGCCATACATTTTTGAGGCTTGGATGTCAAAGGAAACTTGGAGGGCGTAGTCGAGGACGCGCTCATTCGCATGCAGAAAAGTGTATCCAACACTGGGCAAGAAGAGAAAGATGACGAAAAGAAATCGGCGCATGATGGATAAGAAAGATCCGAAGGGGCATCGTGCCCTTTCTGTTGCTCCGGGTAAAGCACGGGTGTGGCAACGTCGCTCAATCCACTTCAGCCAAGCGGAGATCATGGGCGAACCTTTCCAGTCGGTCATGTTTGGTGCTATATCCCTTCTCCTGGAGGAGCAGATCCAGGGCCCGTAATAGTTGAACATCTTGGCTTTGCCGCAATTCCTCTGCTGTCAATTCCCTCTCCGTCACCGGAAGAAGGGGTGTCGCCTCTGGGGGAAGATTGACGACGACATCGGGAGAGATGCCGTGGTGCCATATCACTTTCCCGGCAGGGGTTAGCCATTCTTCGATGGCCAGCATCAGTGCTGAGCCGTCGGAGAGGGAAAATGTTTCAAGGACAGTCCCTGTCCCGAAAGTCTTTTCGCCTACGAGCTTGGCGCGGTGCGCATCCTGCAATGCTCCTGCAACGATCTCCGCTCCACTGCTTGTCCCACCGTTGATCAACACCACCAGGGGTAAGGAAGTCGCCAATCCGCCTGACTGAACAGGTATGGGTTTGACTTTGCCAAGAGCATTCTTTTCCAGGAGCACATTCCCGCCGGCCAGAAACTGGCTGGCTGCGGATACGGCCTCATCATAGAGACCACCCGGATTATTTCTCAGGTCCAAGATGAGGCCGGTAGCCCCCTCATTCTCGACGGTCAATAATGCCTTTCGAAGATTTTCAGCAACTCCTTTGCTGAAGGTCGCAATTCGCAAATGGGCTGCGGACGTCCCCGGCAATCGGCGCCATGTCACATTTTGGACCGTGATGGAGGCACGGGTTAAGGTAATATCTTTCGTCGTGGTTGTCTTCAGATTGAGAATGGTGAGCTTCACCCGAGTTCCTGCCGGGCCTAAAATCCGATCCACAGCCTGGTCAAGGGGAAGTCCGCTCACATCTTGATCATCCACTTTCAGGATGATATTTCCGGGTTTGAGGCCTGCCTTCTGCGCTGGGGACCCGTCGATGGGCGCGACGATGACGAGCTGGCCATTCTTCATCTGGACTTCGGCGCCAATGCCTTCGAACTTGCCTCTTGCAAGGTTACGCTCTTGTTTCAACATTTCCGGGGTGAGAAAGCGGCTATGCCCGGTATCGCCAAGGGCATCAACCATCCCGCCGATCGCGCCGTAGGTCATCAATTGGGGTTTCACTGCACCCCGATCCACATAGACCCGCTGGATCGTATTCCAGGCTTCCGCCATCAGGCGAAAATTGGGCTCTGCGCCGGCGGGGATAGTGTCCGGGGCAAAGGCGATCAACAGGCCACAACTGATTATGGCGCCTCCGATCAGACCGAAGGCGAGGAAGGAAAGATACGGTATCCACCTGTAATCTCTACTTTTCATTGCTCCTCCTTCCGAGCAAAGGCAGAAGCTCCCCCGGAAAGTTCTAAAGCCCCTCGCCCATCCCGTCGGGACGGGACAGGCACCGCAGGGCTTCCCGGCTTTGTAATATCATTATATTGTGCCCCTTAACCCCGCCTACCTGTCTACCGGCAGGCAGACAGAAGCGGGTTTGCGGGCACGTTCCGGTCAAACACGAGAATCGAGAATGGTTTCTTAAGATTTTCTTACAATAGGGGGGGCAATAAAATGGGGTAAACTCCGTATTTTATATGCGGAAATGCTGTATCTCAATCGGGCTTTGGATGAAATCCTAAGGCGAGGTCAGGGGCATACTCTGATATTTTCTCACTATCTGATCCAATTTGTTGATTTCCAGAATCTTTTGATCGTCAGCCAATATCTTTGGTAAGATTACCGAAACACCGAAATGTTCTTTCAATATATTCAGTTCGCTGCAGTAATCTTTTGTCTCATCCGAGGCATCCAGAGGTGCATGGATCATAATTCTATTTTCGTTCAAGTACCTGATAATTTCGTGAAGATGGTACATCCCCACGGTAAGGATGGCCTTTCTGCTTTTAATGCCGCCCTGCCGAAACTCATCGTCTATGATTTTAGGTATTTTCTGAAGCATCGCCGCGGTTCTTTTCTCTTGCAGGTATTCAAGTTTCGAATTCAAGAGAGAATAATCACTCGAATCGTTGCTGCAGCTGATCAGCTTGATCAGATTATTATTTACCGCATCATAAAGCTCCTTATCCTCCACTTGCCGCAGCCTCAGCGGATGGGTCTCCTTCAATAACATCTCTGCATTGACATAAACTTTATTATTGGACAACCTTTCTTCCAAGACCTTTATATCCAATAGTGCGCAGCTGTTGGGTGTGCCAGGAGCGCTGGTAGTCTTTTTTTCAATCTTTGCGGATGTGCTTTTGAAGAACCCTTCAGGCAAGAGGAGCTCCAGTCCCTGGTAATGGATCAACCAATCCCCAATTTTATAGACTTCAGCTTGAACCTTTGGCGTATTGTCGCCGTTAAGGCAGGTTAAGCTATCTCTATGGCTCAGGCCGATGATGAAAAGCTGATTTGGACTTTTCTCGTTAAGCTGGTAGATCATCCTGCCATATTGAGGAGGTAGGATCAAGTTTGTTTGGGCAGTTGAAAGGGGAATACCAATAAGAAAAAAGGAGAGGATCAGAGGCAAAAATAGAAGTTTCTTGAGTAAACACATCAACTACATTATGGCATTGAAATCATTAGAAATCAAGACATGGGAAGGGGTTTGATCAGACGGAATTAGTAGTGATGACTCTCTTTTCCGACTTTCCCTCTGAAAATGGCATAGCTATAGGCTGTATACCCTAGCACCAAGGGCAAAACGATGATCACTCCCCAGAGGGTGAATCGCAACGTTTCGTGCTGCGCGGCCGCATCCTGAAAGGTGATATTGGGTGGGACGACATAAGGATAGATGGAGGCGATTAGACCAAGGTATCCGGCGAAGAAGAAGACCACACTAAAGGCGAACGGCAGGACCTCACGGTGGGCCCTCAAATTCTTGATGACTTCATAAAAAGCTGACAGTCCGACCAGTGGAAAAGCCCAGATAAAATAGACCCTGGGGGGGCTGGTCCAATTTGACAGAGTAGAAGGGTAGTGGAGCGGTGTCCAGAGGGTCATCAAGATTTGAAATGCCAAAACAAAGAAAGCTGACTGATAGGCTCGGCGATAAGCCAGTTCTTGCGCCGGTCCCGTGGTCTTGATGATAAGATAGGTAGATCCGAGAAGAATATAACCGGCAATGAGCGCCATGGCTACCGTCATTGAAAAAGGGTTCAGCCAGTCGAAGGGGCCGCCTGCAAAGCGGTTTCCGACCACCTTCGTTCCAGAAAGAATGCCACCCAGGGTTAGCCCTTGAGCGACGACGGCGACCAGACTGCCAAGAAAGAAAGCCATATTCCATGGTCCCTTTCGGGTTGCATTCGCCCGGAACTCAAACGTCACACCACGAAAGATGAGACCGAAAATGAAGGTGAGAAGCGGGATGTAAAGGCCGGTGAAAAGGACGCCATAGATCATGGGAAAGGCGACAAGAAGAGCACCGCCGCCGAAGACCAGCCAGGTTTGATTTGCGTCCCAAACCGGAGCAATGCTGTCCATCAAAATATTCCGTTCCTCCTCATTCCGGGTGCTTCGAAAAAGGAGCGCAACTCCCAGGCTGAAGCCGTCCAGAATCACATAGAGAATGATGGCGAGACCAATTAGGCAGGACCAGATCGTGACGAGATCCATCGTTCAACCTCCCGTATCACCCCATCACCCTATTCCCGAGTCGCCTTTTCCTTCTTTTTGAAGAGGTCGCATGCCGGCCAGACGTTGAATCGGCGGGATGGGGCCGGCCAGATCGGGACCTGTTCTTAGCGTCTTGAAGACGTAATAGAAGTAGCTTGTTCCTACCACCAGAAAGATGATGAGAAAGAGGCTCAGAGACCAGATGACGTTTCCCGCGGGGATTGGAGAAATCCCTTCGCTTGTCCGAAAGAGACGATAGACCAACCATGGCTGCCGACCCACTTCATTTGTAATCCAGCCAAATTCTGTGGCAAGAAAACCGAGCGGGTGGATCACCAGCAGGGTTTTCAGGAAAGAGCGGTTTTCATAAAGACGCCCCTTCCGCCACAGCACCGCGGCCCAGATCATGACAATCAGAAGAATGAAGCCGATAGCGACCATGAGTCTGAAGCTCCAGAAGAGGATGAAGACGTCCGGGCGATCGTTCCTCGGAAATTCCTTAAGTCCCTGGACCTTGCCTTGAAAGCGGTGGGTCACAAGCAGGCTGAGACCATCGGGGATATCGATGGCAAAGAGATTCTTCTCTGCTCCCATGTCTGGAAAAGCGATCACCGTGAAGGGGGCTCCTCCTGCCCTATTCGTCTCCCAGTGGGATTCCATAGCAGCCAGCTTTATCGGTTGGTCGCGGAAGACTTGGCGGCCGCTCACATCGCCGAGGTAAATCTGGAGGGGTGCGAATAGGGCCGCCATGAGCAGAGATATTCCTAAGGAGCGCCGGAAAAGGAGGGTGTGTTTCTTCTTCAGAAGATAGTAGGCGCTGATCCCGGCCACAACGAAGGCGGATGTCTCAAAGGAAGCCATCGTCATATGGCTCGTCCGGGCGGCAAGCGAGGAGTTGAAGATGGCGGCCGAAAAATCAGTAACCATAAACTTTCCGTCGACAAGTCTGTAGCCTGCAGGGGTTTGCATCCATGAGTTTGCAGCCAAAATCCAGAAGGCAGAAATGATGGCTCCCGAAGCCACCAGGCACGTAGCCATAAAATGGAGGCCGCGATTCACCCTTTCCCATCCGAAAAGCATGAGGCCCAGGAAACCGGCCTCAAGAAAGAAAGCGGTCATTACCTCGAAAGCCAGGAGGGGCGAGAAGACATTGCTTACCGCCTGGGAAAAATTGGCGAAGTTCGTGCCGAACTCAAACTCCAACACAACCCCGGAGACCACTCCCACTCCGAAATTGATGGCGAAGATCTTCACCCAGAAACGATACATGCGGTAATAGATCTCCTGTTTCGTCATTAGCCAAAGGAGCTCCACGACCACCAGGTAGAAGGCGAGGCCAATCGTCAACACCGGAAACAGGATGTGGAACATGGTGGTCACGGCGAACTGAATCCGGGAAAGAATAACAGCATCCATCCTCGGCTCCTTTAGAAGGATCCCTGCTTCATGTCAGCCTTCTCTCCATCGCCTTCCGCCGGTGTTCCTGAATCCTTCCGTTCTTGAATGCCAGCTGTCGGCGGAATAAGTCACTCCTGCCTTAAGAATTGAGCCGTTTCCTCGGGAAAGGCAACGTTGATAAAGATGCCGGATCCCATTTCAAACCCGGCAGCGGTAGTCAGCCTCGGAATAACCTGGAGATGCCAATGATAGTAATCTTCCCATTCATCTTTGATGGGAGCAGTATGAATAACGTAGTTATAGGGGGGATCGTTCAGTTTGGAATAGAGTTTCAGCAAGGTTGTCTTTAGAACCTTTGCAAAGGTTTTAGAATCGGCCATAGAGATTAAGCCGAAAGAAGCCTGATGGTCTTTGGGAATGATCCAGGTCTCAAAAGGAAACCGGGATGCAAAGGGCTGAAAGACGACAAACTTCTCCGTATCCATGACGATCCTTTTCCCGGCACTCAGTTCTTCCTCGACCAAATCGCAGTAGACGCAGCATCCGTGGTCGTCATAGTAACGGGCCGCCTCTTCTAATTTCCTCCGGATATTGGATGGAACGACAGCAGTTCCTGCGATTTGAGAATGAGTATGCTCCAACGACGTTCCAGCCGCCTGGCCATGATTCTTAAAGATGATGATCAATTTGATCCTCGGATCGTCCCGGATGGCGAGATATCTCTCACGATAAGCGAGAAGGACCTCTTCCACCTGCTTATCATCCATCAGAGGGAAAAGTTGATTATGAATGGGGCTTCCAATCACCACCTCATGGATTCCTACCCCATCCATCATCCGGAAAAAACCTTTCTCTTCTTTCCTTTCCAAACTTCCTTCTGGAGAAAGGGCTGGAAATTTATTGGGGATCACCCTAACCCACCATCCTTTGCTATCTGCCGGGCCACTGCTTCGATAGGCGAGGGTTTCATGTGGAGTCAGGTATTCATTGCCCGGGCAGAACGGACAGTCCTCTTTATAAGAAGGTTTCTCGATTGGGGGTTCAATTCTCTTAAGCTCCCGTGGTCTTTTTGAACGCTCTGATGCGATGATGACCCATGCCTTCGTCGTAGGGTCCTGTCTCAGTTGGGGCATAGAATCTCCTTCAAAAGGGTTCAAGGATTCGAGGATTCAAGGGTTCAGGATTCGAATGTGGAAAGCGGAAGGTGGAATGTAGGCTCGACCACGTTCTACTTCCTAAAATCCGTTCTCGAGCGCTGGACCCCTAGAACCCTTGGCCCCTTGTATCCTCAAACTTATGTTAATTATTCGGCCTTAACCTAAGGCCATGAGTAACCCTACCACCGCGCCCATAGGAATGGAGACGTAGGGATTACAGGTAAGGGCTCAGGAGCTTCCGAGGGTACGAAAAAGATAACTTACGCCAAACCCGACGGAGCCCCCTACTACAATACCCAGTAAAATCTTTGGAATCATGAGACCCTCCTGATAAAAAGAGTATCATCGTACTGCCAATAATTCAAGAAAAGGATTTTCAGGATGAAAAAGCTTGTATTCGTCAGAAAGGATAAAGTATAATTTTTTTTGATTTTAGACGGATGAAGCAGAAATTGATTCGAGGAATAGGGATTGAGGGATTAGGGAATTCAAGGAGTGGCAATTCCTTGACCGGAAATTGTGGCAGGTAGAATGAAGGAGCTCACCGCTGAAGAATTATTATCTTTTAACGGAAAGGACGGTAAACCGGTCTATATCGCCTTTCAAGGGAAGGTTTATGACGTGACAAAAAGCCCTCTCTGGGCCAAAGGCCTTCACATGAATCGGCATCTTCCAGGAAAGGACCTCACCGCAGAGATCTCAGCAGCTCCCCATGGGACAGAGGTATTAGAGCGTTACCCCAGAATAGGAGCGGTCAAGAAGGGACTGCCTGAGGAATTGAAACACCTCCCTCCTCTCATCCAGAACTTCCTTCAGAAATTTCCAATGGCCAGACGCCACCCGCACCCGATGGTTGTCCACTTTCCTATCGCCCTCTTCATGGTGGCCTCTCTTTTTATCCTTTTCACGCTCTTCTTTCAAAAAGGGTCTTTCGAGGTCGCCAGTTTCTACCTTCTTGTTTTGGGAGCGGTCTCAACTCCCTTTGCCATGGGTACCGGACTCCTCACCTGGTGGGTCAATTACCGATTGAAGCTCAACTATTTTGTGAAAAGAAAGATCCAGCTTTCTATCCTTCTTCTTATCTTAGAAGTGATTCTTATCCTCTGGCGAATTTCTCAACCGCAAATTTCCCATCCCCTCTACGTTGTCATGATGATCCTTCTCACCCCCATCGTTTCCCTTCTGGGTTACTACGGAGGGCAGTTAACTTTTCCCGTTGAAAACCGATGAGGAGATAAGGTGAAATTGTTTTTATCTCCCTATCACCGTGTCGCCGGGTCTCCGCGTCTTTCTTTTTTGGAGAAGGCGTAAAAGACCAGGCTGATGGCCATCCCTAAAAAAAAGACAAGGAAAGAGAGGTGGTAGGCTTCCGCTGGGTAAGAGCGGCCTTCGTGTTGGAAGGATTCAATGATTTTCCCTATGGCTGGCATCAAAAAGGCTTGGCCGGCCATTGTAAAGAAATTGACAGCCGCCATCACGGTGTCCGAAATGGCGACGGGAAAGAGCTCTTTCGCATGGGCGTAAATCACAGGCAGACACCAATGCTCCCAATGCTCCGATCATCGAAAAAGAGGCGATCACGATGCGTGGGCCGATTCGATCAAGCATCGGCCCCATGGGGATCTGAAGGAGGGCAAAGGAATAGAAGAACGCTCCGCCAAGCATACCAAGATTTTCAGCATTAAGCCCCAGATCACGCATGAGATCGGGAGCGATCACGGCACTTGAAACACGGTAAAACATCGATAGGGTAAAGAGGGCTGAAAGAATAGAAAATATGAAGAAGTGTTTGGAAGAGCGAGATGTCCCGGTCATGTCACACCCCTGCTTATAGAATGATCACGCGTTTCTCTAAAGAGGGTAAGGATAGATTCTGTGTGAAATGCGCCTGGATATCCCACGGATATGGGGCCTTCGGACCCGGTTTCACGTCAGGATGGCGATCCTAATCCTTTTCAAACATATCTTTAGGAGCGCCGCACACAGGGCAAACCCAGTCATCAGGCAGTTTATCAAAAGGTGTGCCGGGAGGGATATTGCCATCAGGGTCGCCTTTTTCTGGATCATAGATGTAACCACAGACTTTGCATTTCCACTTTGGCATTTTTGGTCTCCTCTTCTAAAAGACCGCATAGCGCAGAGAGCATAGCGCATAGCCTTCAAAATCTCATATCACAAATTCCCGGCCTACCGGCCAGGCAGGCAAATCTCAAATAAGCTCCAAATTCCAATTTCAAATGACCAAACCTATCTTTGTTTTGAATTTGAATTAAGGATCATTGGAATTTATTTGTTATTTGGCGCATGGGATTTGGTGCTTATTTTAATACTTCATCATCGTACAGTCTTTCAATGTGGTATTTGTGCTTGCTCTCCTCCTGAATCAGAAAGGTGAAGAGACTCTTAAGATTCTCATCTTGGTTATTTTCATTCAAATCCGTATAAAGCTTTACCGAACGTTCTTCTCTCTTCATAGCAATTCGGAGAATGTCTCCGTAGGAAATATCGGGCTTTAATTCCGTTTCAACCATATAGTCACTGATCTTCAGGTTCGGAATTTTCTCGATCTTTCCCACCGCAATTTTTCCCGCCCGCAACTCTTCGAGCTTTCTCTTGTGTCCCTCTTCCTGTTTCATAAAGTCCAGAAAGAGATCCTTGGTCCCAGAGTATTTGACCAGTTTGCTTGCGCTGTCATAAAAATTCACCGATTCGATCTCTCTTTGGACGGCAAATTGGATGATCTCCTCAAATTTTTTCCTGTCCATGATGGCTCCTTTCTATCAATGGCCTTTTTCTAACCTGTCTATATTTTTGAAACATTTGCCATTTTACGGGATCGTTTTCTTAGGGTCAAGATAAAAGTGATTCTTAGATCGGTGATGAGTGATAGGTTGTTCGTGTGAATGTAAAATTCTCCGTGTTCCCCCATCTCCGTGTCTCCCTATCTACCTCTTCTCAGCAGGCGCATGGAGCTGAGGATCACAAGAAGGGAGCTGGCCTGGTGCAGGACGGCGCCCAGGATCATGGTCACCCATCCCTGGGCGGATAGAATAATGAGGACGGTATTGAAAGCAAGGGCAAAGATGATATTTTCCTTAATCACCCGGAGGGCCTTTCGAGAAAGCCGGACAACCGTGGGAATCTTCTCGAGCTCGTCGGTCATCAGGGCAATGTCTGCAGTTTCGATGGCCACATCCGTTCCTACCGCTCCCATGGCGATACCGATGTCGGCAGCGGCAAGGGCTGGGGCATCATTCACCCCATCGCCAATCATTGCCACGACCCGACCTTTTCTCTTCCACTCCTTGACGCTCATCACTTTGTCTTCGGGGAGAAGTTTGGCCTCATACCTGATGCCCAACTCTCTTCCGATACGGTCGGCGACCAGGGCACTGTCGCCCGTCAGCATCCAAATTTCGGATACCCCTTGCTCCCTGATCTGATCGATCGCCTCCTTGGCTCCTTCCCGTAGGGTATCAGCGATAGAGATGATTCCCGCAGGACGACGGTCCACCGTGATGAGGAGGGAGGTCATCCCTTCCGATTGCTTTGATTCAAACAAAGCCTTTGCCGATTCCGGAATTTCAACCCCTTCGCTTTTCATCATTTCGGAACTTCCAACGAGAATCGACTTGGAGTTCCACTGGACCTTCACGCCCTTCCCTCTAAAATTCTCAAAGGACTGGGGATGAGGGACGTTCATGCCCAATTCTTCCGTTTTTTCGGTGATGGCTCTCGCCAACGGGTGTTCAGAACGTTTCTCCGCAATCGCCGCCCAATAAAGGACTTCTTTCTCATCCATTCCGTCCAAACCCCTTATCTCAACGACTTTTGGCCTACCATGGGTCAAGGTTCCGGTCTTATCCATCAAGAGGGTCTTCAATCTTCCCATCTGTTCCAGATAAGCACCGCCCTTGATCAGGATCCCCTGCCGGGCTGCATTTCCAATGGCCGCCACCACGGCTGTCGGTGTGCCCAGAACGAGTGCGCATGGACAGGCCACGATGAGGATGGTGATCGCTCGAATGATCTCCCCTGTGACAAGGAAGGTAGCAAGGGCAATGAGGATAATGGCCGGAATAAAGTAGCGTGAAAAACGGTCCATCACCCTCTGGGTGGGTGATTTCTCGGCTTGGGCCTCTAAGATCAGACGTTTGATCTGGGCCAGCTTCGTGTCCTCAGCCACCTGTGTGGCTTCAACTTCGCAAGAGCCAGACTCATTGAAAGTTCCACAATAGACCTTGTCTCCAACCTCTTTTTCAACTGGAATCGACTCCCCGGTCAAAGTGGACTGATTGATCGAGCCGCACCCGGAGATAATTTTTCCATCCACAGGAATTCTTTCGCCGGGCCTGACAATCACAACCTCTTTGGGCTTCACGTCCTCAATGGGAACCTGAACTTCGTTATTCTCTCTTCTCACCCAAGCTGTTTTCGGAGAGAGTTGAACCAAGGAGGCGATGGCCTTCCGAGTTTTCCCCACCGTCACGCCTTCCAAGAATTCCCCCAGAAGCATAATGAGAATAACCGTTGCTGCCTCCCGATAGGCCCCCACGGCAGTGGCTGAAATAGCGGCAATAGAGACCAGGGTATCCACATTTAAGTCGGGGATGAGGAGCGTCCGAACGGCACTCTTCACAATCGGGTAGCCGCCAAGAATCAAGGAAGCGATGGCAAGGGCAGTCGGGAGGTGGAGGGGAGCAAAACCGATCCAAGTGAAAATCCAGGAAAGGCCAAGCGTAACTCCTGAGAGACCCAGGAAAATGGAGGATCTCCACTCCTTCCAGAAAGTCCGGGTTCGTTCTGCGAAGGTCTCCCTAACGGCATAACCGGGTTTGGTAATTGCTTTCTTGATCCGCTCTTCTTCCACCCGGTGGGGGTCGTAGTAAATGGTCGCTGAGGAGAGGACATAACTGACCTCTGCAGAGAGGACTCCGGGGACATGTTCCACCGAGCGTTCGATATTCAGCGCGCAATCACCACAGTGGATGTTTTCAATGTTGACGATGATCTTCGACTTGCCTTCGAACTTCTTTTCTTCCATCGGTTTTGATTTAAGATTTTAGATTTTAAATCTGAAATCAGCAATCTAAAATCTGAAATGGGTCAGTCTCCCCAACTCCATGAACCCGTATTGTGGAGACTATAATACTGGTCGTTGAGCAACTTCTCGTGAAGGGCCTCTTCACTCGCTAACCGTTTATACATATCCTTCCCTCGAGGGTCCTTGGTCAACTCGGCCATGGATCGATAGTAGGCCTCCGCCTTCTTCTCTTCTCGTACGGCAATTTTCAAAGCATCCATGTCCGTCAACTGCTCCTGACCTTTGGATTTCCCTATCTTCAAGGGTATCACCTTCTTCTTGAGGGTAGTTCCTTCGTAGAGAATCCACTCTCCTTTCTCCTGGAGCGATTTGAGGAGGTCTTTCAATTCTTGATAATGGTTCATCTCAAATTCAGAAAGTTGGAGAAACATATCCCTCCCTTTAGGATTCATCGTTTTCTTGGCAGCCTTTGAGTAGGTCTGATAGGCATTCATTTCCGCTCCCATGGCTACCTTGACAGCCTTGATATCCTCTCGGTCCGTCCATGGCAAACCCTGGCCACAGGTCTTGCAAGGGAGTTTCTTCTCCCTTTGGATAACATCCTCCACTTTTTCAAAGCCCTCGATGGTCAGGTCTGCGTCCGCTCCACAGTGCTGGCAGGTCAATATTTCCTTTCTTTCACTCCCCATATCGCTCTCCTTTTCTATCCTTTACCCCGTTAGAAAGCCCCAGCATTTATGCTTCAACTCCTTATTTAGGGCGGGGTCGAAGCCTCGCCTTTTCTAGCGGGGTGAACTATTTGGCCAACGCCTCGATCATCTCTCGACAGAATGCGGGAAGATCATCCGGTTTCCTTGAGGTGATCAGGTTTCCATCTCTGACGACTTCCTCATCCACATAGTTTCCCCCAGCATTTATCAAGTCATCTTTGATGGCGAAGAAACCTGTCACTTTCTTTCCCTTCAGAATACCAGCAGAGGCGAGCATCCAGCCGGCATGACAGATGGCAGCGATGACCTTTCCCTTCTGGTGGGCGTCCTTGACAATCCTCACCATCTCCGGATAACGCCTCATCAGGTCGGGGGCGTAACCTCCGGGGATGACGACGCCGTCATATTTAGAGATGTTAATCTTTTTTGCCTCTTGACTCACTTCGACAGAATATCCATGTTTGCTGGTGTAGGTCTTGCTGCTTCCTGTCCCGACGATCGTGACCTCAGCGCCCTCCTCTTTCAATCGATAGTAAGGAACCCAGAGCTCCATGTCCTCATAGTTATTCTCCGCAAGGAGAACTACTTTTTTCCCTTTGAGTTTCATACCACTCTCCTCCTTCCGTCCGTTTCTTAACTAAATTATCCCACATTTCGTTTGGTTCCCCCAACCCGTCTTTTGCAAAAAGGATGTGTCATGAGCAATGACCCCGGACCTGGTGTATTGCGTCAAACGTCCCCATAATTTAATTGTCATTCCGGGCTTGACCCGGAATCCAGGATTTCTGAACTGGATTCCCCCTTTCGAGGGAATGACGGCCTGGTGGCTACTGTCAACAACCGTTAGATGCATGCCACTGGTCTCAGTCTTCATAAAGGTTGAGATCATATCCCAGTTGAATCGCCTTCAAATTCTCTTTGAGATAGGATTTGGGCAAGAGTTTCTCCAGCTCGATATGAGAGATGTCGACATCGATCAATCGAAAAAGTCTGCCAAGGGCGATCATGTTGCCAAAGATCGCTTGGCCGAACTTTTCAATCCCAAGCATTCCAAAAGGAACCTCCTCGTCCGTACAAAGCCCCGTATCGCAGATTGTCTTCTGGGCGATGAGCCGGTCTCCTTTTTCGTGCAGCCGGATGAGAATGTCCGCCTCGTCGGTCATCGGATTTTCGATGGGCCTTTGATCATAAGTGAGATAGGCACTGATCCGTGTATTGCGAACGGGGGAATCGTAGTCAAAGAGAAGGGCGACCTCATAGCCCAGCTCCTTCAATGCCATGGCAAGGACGTGGGAGATGACCCTGACCGATTGCCCCCCCACTCCGGTAAATACGATTCGCTTCATAAGAATCCTCGTGTCCTCAAGCGTGTTTCCTCACGATTTTTTCCATGTTCTCTTCATTCCTGTCTCGATTTTCATCGAGATAAACTCCGCCGGGAATCCATGGTTTTATAATACCTACTCCTGGGTTCCCGTCTGCACGGGAATGACACCCCCGCGCAGGCCTGTCTGCTCACGCTAACCTCCCAACCACTGGAAATTTGAAAACGAGGTCTTCTCCATGAGGTGCCCCGTCGATATCCTTCGTCAGATCCTTACCCGCAATATGACATCGCATCCTTTTCTCTCCCTGAAAGAGGGGGCTTGAGGAAAGGTCATAGACTTTCCCTTTATAGGCGATGTAAATGGGTTTCCCTGCTGTGCCATCAAAACGCTGGAGCTCTTCGAGGGTGAAAGGTTTCAAACTCTCCATCGGGATCTCAGGCTTTTTCTCCACCCTCTCTGCCGACGGGATCACTTCCTCCTCCGATGCCCTGGCGATTCCCAATTCATCATCCCTGAGATGGTCTCGTTCGCCTTCGACGATATGGAATCTTTCATCAAACCACTTGAACATCTGATGGGCTGTTTTAAAACCTAGCCTTCTTCCGTTCAGTTCAATGCAGTCACTGATGATGTCCACAAAGCTGAACCCCTTCCAAAGAAGGGCCTCCCGAATACATCCCTTAAAATGGTTGAGGTGATAAACCGTTGTGCGCGCATAAAAATAGGGAGCTTGCTGGGTCAGGAGATGACCCAACCGAAGCGGTGAATTAGGTTCTCCGCGGGGTGAGGTGATGGTCTTCGCACCTTTTGGCGTGGTTGGTCCGGCCTGGCCACCCGTCAATCCGTAGATCTCATTATCATTACAAAAGACAGCGATGTTAGGATTTCGGCGGGAGGTATGGAGGAGGTGGTTTCCCCCAATGCTTGCTAGATCGCCGTCTCCGGAGAGGACAATGACATTGAGGTCTGGGCGGATCGTCTTGATGGTCTCGGCGGAAGTCAATGCTCGACCATGAGGGGTATGAACCGCATCTAAGTTCATGTATCCGGACATCCTCCCTGAACAGCCGATTCCGGACACGGCAACGGTATTTTTGTCATTCCAGCCGAGTTCTTTGATGGCCATGGCCACATTCTTTAATACGGCGCCAATGCCGCAACCCGGGCACCAGGTGTGAGGGAACCGTCTCAGTTTCAAGAGCTCTTTGTAAGAGCGATCCATCACCTTGTCGTCCCCCTCAAACACTCCTCAATCTGACTTTGGATCCATTTGAGCTTGAACCCTCCTCCCAAGCAGGGGACTCTCATCACCTTTCGGCAAATGGCACATTCCACCCAACTTGCATACTGCCCATCGTTGCCTTCGACGACGATAATGTGGCGATAGGATCGGGTCACTTCGTTCAATTCCTTCTCCAGAACAGGATAAATCCGGATAGGTCGAAAAATGGAGAAGCGATCTTTCAAAGATGAGATAATCCTCGAGGCAATTCCAAAGGCGATGAGGAGGGTTTCGGAGTCCTTACGCGGAAGATACTCGAAGAGAGGATACTTCTCGGCAGCACGATGATGACGGCCCTTCAATTCCCAGAGCCATCCTCGGTAGATCTCCGAATCGTTGGTTTTCAAATTTCCCATCTTATCGTGAACCGTTCCAGTAAATAGCCTTTGGCCCCGGCCCAAGGGTTCTTTCGAGCGGGGAATAACTTCTGTGGCGATATCTTCAAGATCGACGATCTCATACAGGTGGGAAAGAAACGCGTCTGCAAGGAGGATGGTCGGTGAAAGCGATTCCTCGGCTGCGTTAAAGGCAGTAGCTGTTAGTAGGAAACATTCCTTCACCGAATTGGGATAGAAGGCGATGGGATAATAGTCTCCTGCGCTTCCTGCCTTGATTTGAAGAAGATCCGATTGAGCCGGCTGAGTGGGCATCCCGGTCGATGGCCCCACCCTCATTGAATTGACGAAGACACAGGGGGCCTCTACGACATGGCCCCATCCCAAGGCTTCCTGCATGAGAGAGAATCCCGGTCCCGAGGTGGCAGCAAAAGACTTAGCTCCGGCCAGTGAAGCAGAGATCGTGGCAATGGCCGCAGCAATTTCATCCTCAGCCTGGAGAAATTGAAAACCCGGGTTCTCCTCTGAATAGAGGACCGCCTGCTGCAATATCTCAGAGGTGGGACTGATGGGATACCCAGCAAAGTAACTGGCACCTGCCCGTACCGCTCCCTGAAAGATAGCTTCATTTCCGGAAACGAGTCGTTTCAACCTTTACCCTTTTCATCCATCACTTCAATGGCGATGTCTGGACAGTAGCCTTCGCACTGGTAACAACGGATGCATCCTTCTTTCTCCGTGATTTCATTCCTCTCGAGAGAGAGAACTTGGACCGGACAGACCTCCACGCAGAGAAGGCACCTTTTACAATAGATTTCGTTCCAGATCACATGGAGTCTGGGCTTCATGGATTTTGAACAAGCCTCCGTCCAGCTTCAAGGGCCTGCCGAAGCGCCTCTGGGTGTTTCAAAATATCGCCCTTGGCTTCAACGCCCCGGAAGACGAGTTCGCCCGCATATTCCGCGTTGAGGACATCAAAAAAATATTTGGCCGTGAGGATGGCACCTTCGAAGACTTTGGGTCCTTTTGTCGCTCCAACAGAAATAAAGAAACCCTTTCTCTTTTTTCCTTCCTTCCCTAAAGAAGGATCTTTAAGAAGGTATTTTCTTGACCAGAGGGCCTGACTTCGATCAATCAGGGCCTTGGTCCACGCAGTGACGCCGTAGAAAAAGATTGGCGAGGCCAGAATGACCACATCCGCCTCCAGCAGTTTGGGATAGATTTTTTGCATGTCATCCAGGATGACGCAATTCCCGGTGGCGTCGCATCCGTGGCATTCTTTACAGGGGGTGATGGTGAAGTCGGAGAGATAAAGACGCTCCACCTTCGCTCCTTCCGTTTCGGCCCCCCTGAGGGCCTCTTCCAAAAGGACTTCTGTATTGCCGCCTCTTCGCGGGCTGCCAAAGATCCCCAGGACGTTCACCGGAACCTCCGATCTCCCTCCACCGAGGCGGGAAAGGGGATCGAGCCGAGATCTCTTAACCCATCCAATTGGGGCTGATCTATTCCTTTATGTTGGACCAGTACCTTAAAGACTTCACCCATTCCCATCTCCGGTTCGATCAGGCTCTTTAAGGAAAGCCTTAATTTTAGCCCGTCCAATTCAGATAGTTGCTTCCCCAAAGTCTCTATCTGCCCGAGGATGCCAAGCCCGATGAGGAAGCGGTATTGTGGGACAAGGCCGGTGAAACGGAGGCCAGTCTCTTCTCCCTTTCGAATCAAGCTCGTAAAGTTGACATGGGAGGTGATGTCCTGCTCCCCTAAGCGTTCGTAGGGATTTTCTGAGGTCTGATGTTGAAAGTAACAGTGGAGTGTTCCCTCCCGTCGACCGGGACCATAGATCTCGTCAGCAAGATAGCCGTAATCGATCGTCAGGACGAATCCCCGTTGCAAGCACCGAGCCACTCTTTCCATCCATTCCAATGCCAGTAGATTCACCTCTGCCTTGTGGCCCTCTTCCAGAGGGTTATCCATGGAGTGGAAATAGGAAGCGATCCTGGAATCCGACAATTCTCCGCACTGTTCTTCAAATTGGCCGTTTCGATGTGTGACATAGATTTCCTTCAAAACCCCTCGGTCGAGGATAACTCTGTGAACGGGGAAGGCGTCAATGAGTTCGTTAGAGAGGAAACATCCTTGAATTTGGACCGTTCCTTCTACGAACTTTTTAGGGTCGATCCAAAAAACTCTTCCTTCTCTTTCTTTTTCACGGAGCCTTTCCCTCTGCTCTTTTAAGGAAAGAGGAGAGGGCTCAATGAGGTGATAGCGGAGGTGTTGGTAGAAAGCCGGGAAGCTTTTTTTTGCCCAATCTAAAATATCCTCACAGAGAAATCCTCTGCCCCCTCCCATCTCGACCACATCAAAGCTTTCTCCTCCCAAGATCTCAGCCATCTGGAAGAGTTGTTTGGCGATCAAATGTCCGAAAAGGGGGCTGACGGAGGGACTCGTATAGTAATCACCCTGCTTGCCGATGGTTACCCCTTTGGATTGGTAATAACCGAATTCGGGATGATAAAGGCACCACTCCATAAATTGAGAAAAAGGAATGGGACCCCCTTTCTCAATCCGAGAGAGAATAAATCTTCTCAGACTTTCTCCCCGGTCTCTTTTCTCCTCTTCCATATGCAAAGGAGCTCCCTGCTGTGGTATCCGGATTGAACCAACTCCCAGCCGTCGTTCCCTTTCTCACGAAAGAGATCTTCCAGCCATTTAATGCTTCCTGGAAAGATGTCGTGGACAAAGCAGAGGCCGTCCTGATCGCATTCAATCGTACGGTCAGTTGTTCCGGCCTGCCGCACCGGCAGTTCGTGAATCGTGATCTGATATTCCCATTGGGTCATCGATTTCCCTCCAAACTAAAATCTCGGACGTCAATCCCAGTAACGGGCGACCAAATGGCAAATGAATGCCAAAAATAAAACCAAGGCTGAGGTTGAGGATGAGGTTGAGAATAACCTCAGCCTTGATCTCTAATTCAAAATTTAAGCTTTGACATTGTCTCATTCCATCTATATTTCATAAGTCAACACCCGGATCAACCCGATCGTAGCGCCAGTATTGTCCGTCGTCGTCGTGTCGCTGACCGAGACAACTTTCTTCACTTTGTTTTCAGCGATGAAACGATTGACCTTTTCATCCAAGACCTCCAACTCTCTTTTCGTTTGGAAAATTTTTAGTTCTGTCGTAAACGTTTTGACCTTGTAGCTCTTTTTCTCTCCCATTTCTAAAATCCTTTCTCTTTTGCTCCTCTGCCTCCCGCATGCGCTTGCGGGCAACCATTAAAAGGAGCGCACTCTTTCTAAAAGGTTTAGCGTTTTGGCGAATGCCGAAACGAGATTCTGCTCTAATCCCCTCTTCGATGTCTCAGGGGACCCTTCTCAAGGGCCTCATGAACCCAATTCAATGCGGCGATCATTTTTGGAAACCCAATGGTGGTCAGCCCGAGAAGGACGGCATGTCGAATCTCATCCGGAGTGACGCCGATGGCCAAGGCTCTTCGGGCGTGGGACTTGATGGCGCCCTCTGATTCCGAACCAATCGCGATCCCCAGCTTGATCAGCCTGCGCATCTTTTCGTTAAGAGGTCCGGAGGCATGACATTTCTTGGCGAGGCGATCATACTCCTTTTCAACCTCCGGGAATTCTTTCGCCAGTCGCTTGTAAGAAAATGGTAGAAAATCCTTCTTTGGCATTTACCGTCCTTTCTCCTTATGGGAAGGTAATGGAATATTTATTGACCAGGTGATGAGGGAAATAAGACTCTTTCGCCTTTCTCAAACCCTCCTCTCCTAAATCCTGTTCCCGATTGACATAAGTGTACCCTGACCATTGATGTTCGAGAAAAGCCTGGTTGATGGCAGGATAGAGTCCGTCGTAGGCCGGGTTGGCCTTTTCAACGTGGATGACGACCGTTTCCGGGTTGAGCGGCTCCCCGAGCGTAAAGGCCTCCACTTTTTCGTCGATCAGGATCGCTCCTCCCATCATTCCCAACTCCTCGAAATGGGTGAAAGCCTCTTTGACGGCAACGGATTCGTTGTGCAAACCCGGGGTGGCCTCGCAGTGCCGGAGATCACACCATTCCGCTTCCAATTGAAGGCATTGCGGAACCCACTCGGGAGTGAGGGGGATATACCGATAGGAATATTTTTCCCGAAATTGTTTGATATGATTCCTTTTCCGATGATATTTTCTGCCCTTCAATTCAACCAAGTCTTGAACGAGATAGACATAGTCGCATTGGCTTCGATCCAGTTCGGCTTTCATACCCACGGCCTTCCAATCGTTCTGATCCACCACCGCCTCAGGAACGCGGGCAATCTGAGGAAGCGCTGCTTCTCGACGGAGATATTGCAGGAGACCCTGATAACATTCTATCACATCTCCCTCTCCAATAGGAGGAAAGAAAAATGAGTTTTCCCCCTTCTCCGAAAGGAGGCACAGGAAATTCTGAAAACGACTGGTCTTGATCTGATAAGAATGGCGCCAGATAAAGAGGTTGGTAAAGGTGAATTCTGAAATCTGAGGAGGGAATTGAGCGAAGACCTGATGGAAGAGAGATTTGTGTTCTATGGCCAAATCTTTAAATTGAGGAAACTCTGGCACACCACCCCATAATTGGTCCATAAATGTTTAGACTCCTTTATCTGCTATGCGGATGATCGGGTCAAATGGGTGACCATCGTACAGACCTCGGCGAGATTAAAGGGCTTATGAATAAAACCATAAACGCCCGCGTCGATGGCCTCTTTGAGGAAGGGGTCCCCCCTTTCTGAGACGACAAGAAGGATTCTTGACCGGCAGGAGTTCTGAATCTCGGACAATAGCCCCTTTTCTTTAACCCCGGGGCTATCAATATTTAAGATGAGGATATTAAGAGGTTCTTTAGAAAGGTAAGGTTTGATTTGGTAACCGCTAACTAAGGTGATAACCTGGTGACCCTCTTTCTCCAAACATTCTCTTAAGTAGCCTCGACTGGCAAGATCGTGATCCACAATACAAATCTTACTAACCATGATTATTCCCTTCCAACTTGAGTTCATTCAATTAGCTTTTGGGAAGGGAGCTTTACCGTTTCTGTTCGAGGCGATTCTCCAGGATAACCTTGTCAACGATTTCACCGCAGAAAATGCATCTCCATCCGAAAAACTCTTCACAAATTCCGTAGAATTTTTCAAAAACCATTTTTCCACCGCATCGATTACACTTCATAATTGACCTCCGTTTCTTAGAATGCCCGAATTATTAGCAATTCTTATACCAATGATAAGATTTTATTAAGATATCAATAAGTTATTAGCTTACAAGAATGTAGAGCTCGGAGGTAAATGGTGATTGGCTGAAAAATTTGTATAATTCTAAACTGTTGATTTTTATTTTTCGATTACATTGATTAAAAAATATTTAAATTTCAATAAGTTAAAAAAATGTCTATTTTTAAACAGGTCTGTATTAAATCTGTACTCTTTTCAACCCATACTTTTTCATCTTTCCATAAAGGGTAGAACGATTAATGTTTAGTCTTTTTGCTGCCTTATGTTTATTCCAATTCGTTTCTTGCAGAGTTCTTAAAATCAAGTTCTTCTCGTAATCCTGGAGGGTTGCGAATTCCTGCGTTGGCAAGGGCTTTAGGAGAAGGTACTGCGGGAGATCCTTAAGCAAAATCTTATCCTGTTTGGCGACGATGATCGCATGGTCAATGATATTCTCTAATTCACGGACATTTCCGGGCCAAGAGTGGGCAAGGATAATTTCCATGACTTCAGGAGAAAAACTGATCACCTTTTTTTTCCTTTCTTGGCTGAATCTTTGTAAGAAATGAGAGGCCAGAAGGGGGATGTCATCTCTTCTCTCACGGAGGGGGGGGACGAAAATGGGAATCACGTTGAGCCGATAGTAGAGATCTTCCCTAAAAGTCCCATTCTTCATCTCTTCAGTCAGATTTTTGTTCGTCGCGGCAATCACCCTGACGTCGACCTCCAGCGTCTCCTCTCCGCCCACCCTCTCAAAACGGTGGTCTTGTAAGACCCGGAGGAGCAGGATCTGAGTGGGAGGAGAAACCTCACCAATCTCGTCGAGGAAGATTGTTCCTCCATTGGCCATTTCAAAGCGGCCAATCTTTCGCCGGATGGCCCCGGTGAAAGAACCTTTTTCATGACCGAAGAGTTCACTCTCCAGAAGGTTCTGAGAATAAGCAGAACAATTGGCGACGACAAAGGGTTTGTTTTTCCGGTGGCTGTTGAAATGAATCGCCCTGGCGATCAACTCCTTTCCGGTACCGCTTTCACCCTGAATCAAAGCGGTAGAATCCGTGTTCGCAATGTCCGAGATCAATTCGAAAACCTCTTGCATCCGGGCATTCTTCCCGAGGATGTTTCCGAAACTGTATCGTTCTTCCAATGCTTGGGTGAGGAGAATATTCTTGTCCTGCTCCCTTTTCAGTTCGTCACGAAGATCTTTAATCCGAAGCATCACTCGCGCCTTGGCGAGCAATTCCTCGTTGATAAACGGCTTCGTGAGGTAGTCGTCCGCTCCCAGGTTGAGGCTGTTGATCTTGTCCTGTAGGCTTGACCGAACGGTAAGGATGATGACCGGGATGAATTTTAATTTCTCATCCTCCTTGATTTTGAGACAGATATCCCTTCCATCCGTATCGCCCAGCAGGATATCGAGGAGGATCAGATCGACGGGCGTTTCCGATTCCGGAACTTTTTGACTTTCCGCCTCTAAGATTCTCATCGCCTCATCCCCGGAGAAGGCGGGCAGGACTCGATATCCCTCCAGTTCCAGGAGCGCGGTGATCATCTCCACGGTATCCTTCTCGTCATCGACGACCAGTATTTTTTTCATCTCTATCTTACATCCCTGTTCCGAATACCCTAATAGTACCGTCATGTTAACCCAAGACAATATCGCTGAAAGATTATTGAATGTCAATTGGTTTTTGGACTCCCGCGCCTTCTTTTTGGAAAATTGACAAAAGATTTCCAAAATATTAGTAGATAATATGGTTACAGTAGAGGTGGGGATGAAATATCGATTGTCTGAGGCTCATCACGCCACACGGATGAGAGCGCATCTGGGACCTTTTCTCATTGGAATTTTAGTGCTGCTATTCTTGACTTTCTTTTCTTCAGCTTGTTCCAATGAAAAATCCAAAAAACCCGTTTCTGCCCCTATCCCGGTTACACCCCTGTCGTTCACATTTATCTGGAAGCAGCTCGGGACAAGCTGAAGCGCCGGCGCCATAAATAAGCCGTCCCTTATCAGCCCATCAATGCAAAGAGCGAGCACGGAATTGGAAAGCGATAAGGTTATTTCTCGGCAGAGAAAGGGTAAGGTCCTCACCCCGGCTCAGTTCGGTTGCCTTAAAGGAATCCCCACCCTCAATATTACCAACGGTTGTCTCTTTCAGTGCACTTACTGTTATGCCAGAGGATACCGGCAGGCTCCCCCGCAAGGCGAGGTCTATCTTTATGTCAATTTGCCCAACCTTTTGAAAGAGGAGTTGGAAAAGAAGAAGGTTCTTCCTCAATGGGCGATTCTGAATACCGCTTCCGATTGCTTTCAACCTCATCCTGATATTCTTAATGCTACCTACGAGGTCATTCAGATTCTCATTGATCATGGAGTTGGAATTTCTTTCTTAACGAAAGGGTCCATCCCTCATCGGTTCTTTAGTCTCTTCAAACGATCTCCTGACAAAATTCTTGCTCAGATTGGAGTGGTTTCTTTCTCGGAGCGATATTGGAGGGAATATGAACCTGGAACTCCATTTCCAGAAGAGAGGCTGGAGAATGTTCAAAGGCTGAAAGAGATCGGGATTGTTCCAGAGGTCAGGATCGATCCTATCATTCCCTTCGTCACAGATACAGAAATCGGGGCGACGGCCCTGTTCAGACGGTTGAGGGAAATCGGAATGAAGCGAGTGACTCTCAGTTATCTCCATCTCCGGCCTGCCATTCAGAAACAATTGATGACGGAACTTTGTCCTCTTCACCGAAAGATGATGGAATCCTGTTTTGGGATTCAAGAATGGAAGACCATCGGTTCTTCTGCTAAGACAAAACTTCTTCCCAAGACCGTCAGAGAAAAGGGATATCAAAGGATGAGGGGAATTGCAGAAAGGTTCGGGATCACTGCCTCGGTCTGCCAGTGTAAGAACCCGGACTTGAAGGGAGATTTATGCGGCTCCGGAAGGGTGAAAGCTGTGTTAGGGAAGAAAGCTCTGGCACAGCTTCCATTGTTTAGATGCTAAGCAGCGAGTTCGACTTAGGGAGTTCCGCTGGTCCGGGCGCAATCATGAAGATACCGTATTTCTTACCGCAAAAATACAGAGGAGACCCTATTCCTTCGCCAGGCCACTTTTGATAGCATAAAAGTTATCCCCTAAAGGCTTTTTGTTGACGGATAGGGTCAGGGACAGGCAGGACTGAAAAGCGTGATTTCCAATTCAAAGTTTGGAAAGAACGTGTTGGTCTTCGATCGCGAAGATCAAATGTTGAAATTCATGGTAGAACAATGGGAAGATATTTCAAGAGAAGGCATTGACAAAAGAGGATGTTTCACCGTAGGAGTTTCAGGAGGGAGAACGCCTATCATTTTTTATCAGAAGCTGGCTGAATGGGACAGTAAATCCTCTTGGGCGAAAACACAGGTCTTCCTTGTGGACGAAAGGTTTGTATCTCGTGATGATAAGGAGAGCAATTACAGGATGCTGAAGGAAACACTTTTTGGGAAAATCCCCATCCCTGAAGAAAATATTCATCCAATCTCCACGGGGAAAGGGAGCTTGGATGCTTCAGCAAGAGAGTATGAGAAGGATTTAATGAGATTCTTCAAAGTTTCAAAAGGTCAATGCCCTGCCTTTGGTCTTATACTTTTGGGCATCGGCGAAGACGGTCATACCGCTTCGCTTTTTCCCGGCAGTAGAGCTTTGAGCGAGCGCAGGCACCTGACTGCCGCAGTTGTGCTTGACGAGGTCAGACATGATCGGATCACCCTGACCCTGCCGGTCATCAATCACGCAGAACACGTCATTTTTTTTGTGAGAGGGAAGAATAAAGCGCCTGTCCTGAAAAAGATATTAGCCGGGGACGGTCGCTCGTTGCCGGCATCGATGGTTCAACCGAGAACTGGAAATCTTCTGTTTGTGATCGACCAGGAAGCAGTTCCCAGCTCTCTGGATAAGGGCTTAGCGACAGAGCGATTTGCCATCGATGCAAAAGAAACCGAAAAGAAGAGACGATAACAGGAGGTTCTATGAAACCCAAAGATCTCAGGACAAGAATATTTTTGGATGGAGGAGATCCTGACGAGACGAGGAAGATCATCGGCCTTCTCGGATTCCTTGACGGACAGACAACGAACCCAACCCTCATCTCGAAAAACCCCAGAGCCCGTCAACGCCTTGAGAAGGGAGAAAAATTCACCGGAGAAGAGATCATCGGTTTTTATCGGGAAACGGTGAAAGAAATTTCTAAACTGATCCCCCAGGGGTCGATTTCTATTGAAGTCTATTCGGATCTTTCAACCCTTGCTGAAGCGATGTTGAAGCAGGCCGGAAAGATGTTTTCCTGGATTCCGAATGCCCATATTAAATTTCCCGTATCAAGAGAGGGACTGAAAGCGGCAGAGCAGGTCGTCAAGAGTGGGATGCGAGTCAACCTGACCCTCTGTTTCACTCAAGACCAGGCTGCGGCGGTTTATGCAGCGACCAAGGGTGCGAAAAGGGGCGATGTCTTTGTCTCTCCTTTTATTGGCCGGCTGGACGATAGGGGAGAGAATGGGATGGATGTGATCTCCCACATTCTTAAAATGTACCGGAAGGGAGACGGCCATATCATGGTCTTGACGGCCAGTGTAAGAAAACTGGATCATCTCCTCTATGCCCTCAGGCTCGGTTCGGACATTATCACAGCGCCGTTCAACGTTTTAAAAGAATGGGGCGAAAAGGGACTGCCTTTACCCAAAGGCGACTATGTCTACGATTCAGCTAATTTAAGAGGCATCCCTTTCAAAGAGATTGACCTTACAAAAAAATGGGAAACCTATGACATCCGCCATGAATTGACCGACAAAGGGATGGAGCGATTCTCCGCCGATTGGAATGCACTAATAAAGGTCCCTTAATCCTATAGTCTAACAGTCTTATAGTCTATTGACTATCCGACTAAGCGACGACCAGACTGTTGGACGTCTTAACTGGTTTTACACGGCGGGATCTTCTCAGCAAGTTTTTTCCTCTTGGCCGGTGCGAGTTCCTCTTTGATCTCCCAGTCCTTCTTGGCAAATGAATCTTGTCCCTTGATGAGGAGCCAGTCCTTACCCCTCCCTCTACCTTTCATCAAAATGAGAGCAAAGCCACCCTTTAATTTTTTTCCTTTCAGGGTAAAACTCAGCCTGCCCTTTTTTAGACCAGATTCTGGATCTCCCTCTGGTTGAAACTCGCCCGAATCCCAGATAAGGACCGGTCCGGCTCCGTATTGCCCTTGTGGAATGATTCCCTCAAAATCGCCATATTCAAGAGGATGATCGTCCACCATGACAGCGAGCCGCTTATCCGCAGGGTTCATAGAAGGTCCCTTGGGAATGGCCCATGATTTAAGGACCTCGGCGATCTCCAGCCGAAAATCGTAATGGAGTCGTGTTGCATGATGTTCATGAACGACAAATCTCATGTTCTTATCCCCTCCTCACTATCATTCTAATACGTATTCTAGCGTAGTGCGTAACCATTCTCTTTACTATGATTGTCATTCCTGCCCCGGTTTTCATCGGGGTAAACTCCAGCAGGAATCCAGAAAAACAGAGTCTGGATGCCGCATCAAGCGCGGCATGACACCCCAACCAAAAGTAAAGAAGCGTTGGACGAACATTGGTATTCAAAATTTATTGGTTCTTCTAAGGGCAATTGAGATTCCGGCAAAAATGGAGATCCCCCCAAGAATTTTCCAGACCGTCAGCCCTTCCCCCAAAATAAAGTAAGCTAAAATCGTGGACCCGATAGGTTCTCCTAAAATGGCAACGGCTACCATGGATGCCGGAAGGTACTTCAACGCCCAATTGAAGGTTGTATGACCAATCAATTGAGGGACAAGGGCGAGGAGAAGGAAATAGAAATAAGTAGAAAGCGAATATCCACAAAAGGATTGCCGAAAAATAAGGGAAAGGAGGATCAATATCAATCCAGCTATTGAGTAAACAGGGAAGATGTAAGAGAAAAGTTCCTGATCCTTTCTCATCTTTCTTCCGACAAGCAAGTATCCCGATGCGGCGATGGCTCCCAGAAGGGCCAGTCCATCTCCCATCAAGGCTTCTTTTGAAAGACTCATATCCCCATAGCTGATCAAGCCACTCCCGAGAACGGAGAGGGCAATCCCTAACACTAAACCCATCTCCATCCGTTCTTTTAATAAGAGCCAGCTTCCAGTGCCAACAAAAATGGGGTGGGTGGTCACCAGGACCACTGAACTGGCTACCGAAGTATACTTCAAAGAGGCAATCCATAAGGCGAAGTGGAGGCTAAGGAAGAGGCCGGAGAGAAAAAACCATCCCAATTCCTTTCGCTCCCATCCTCTCCATGGTTTTTTATAACCAGCGAAAGGGGACAGTATCAGGGAGGCAAGCATGAGCCGGTAGGTGGCGATGATCAGAGCCGGCGCATCGCAGAGCTTGACAAATATTGAAGCGGTGGAGATGGCAATGATTCCGACAGAGAGGAATATGTAAAGACGCAACATCTCGGTTAATTTATATCAATTCGGACGGATCTTCAAGGTGGTGTGTTTGGCAAAACATTCTTGCGCTATGCTCCATGTTTACCCGCTGAAGCCTCTTGGCGCAAGCAAGCGCCACCTGTCCGCCGTAGTCCCGCAAGGAGGGACGTAGGAGGATGCCCTGTGTGGCTTATCAAAATTGACAGGTGAGGGAAAAGATGGTATTTTTTTATCAACTTTCATCCGTCGATGGGTGAAAAAAAGGTTCGAAAGGTTTCGAGGATTTGAGAGTTTCAGGATACAAGTGTTTTTAAATTCTCAACTTAACCCCTTGAATCCTTGAATCCTGTTCATCCATTAAAGGGATTACGAGGTGAGTGCCGTCATTAAGACATTGAACTATGTCGAAGAAACTACACTTTATTTCGGTCCTGTTACTCGTTATCTTCCCGGTCCTTTCCTTTGCCCAGGGAAAAGCATCTAAACAAATCATATGCAGAATCGGCGTGGCTCAGACGGTCTCCTATTCGGATTTCGATGCAGACGCCAAGGGGTTTGAGAAGGCCTTGGCCGAGGCCGGGTTCAAAGAGGGCACCAATGTCATTTATGACCGACAAAATGCGCAGGAAGATATAAATCATACCCGGACGATTGCCCATAAGTTTTTGAATGCCGATCTGGACCTGATCCACAGCATCGGCACCCCCTCTTCAAGGGCGGTGATAAAGGTCATCAAAGATGTTCCTATCGTCTTCTCCTCTGTTACGGAGCCTGTTTTTGCCGGACTCATACCCAAAAGGAGTCGCGCTGGGACAAAAACCGGAACCAATGTGACGGGTGTCAGCGATCGATGGCCTGTGACCCTGCAATTGGAGATGTACTCCAGATTTTTTCCCAGGGCAAAAAAATGGGGAACGATTTATAATGCGGGAGATCCCAGGTCTATTCTTTATGTCAAAGAGCTCCGGGAGGCTGCCAGCAGGTTGAAAGTTGAACTGATCGAAGTAACGACTTCGAACGGTGACGAGATCCTGCCGGCAGCTGAATTTCTTGCAAGAAAGGCCCAGATCATTTACATCACCTATGATCATATCGCCCTTTCTTCTTTCGATACCATCGCGAAGGTCTGTAATGAGAAGAAAATCCCTCTCTTCGGGGGTGATCTCAAATGCGTCACAAAAGGTGCGATGGCCGCTTATGGATGGGATTACTCCCAAATCGGCTATTCTGCGGGAAGGAAGGCTGTGCGGATTCTGAAAGGGGAGCAGGCGGGAGACATTCCCTGGGAACTTGGGGAGAAGTTGGTTCTTCTGATCAACGAGAAGGCCGCAAAGGCTCAGGGAGCAATCGTCCCCCCTGAGCTATTGAAAAAGGCAAATAAGATTGTTGGGGAATAAACCAAGTATGAAGCTCTATCACCCCAATAAATTGTAGCCAGAGATATTTGAATTTTTGGCATTACTTTTTCGTCATTCCTGCCCCGTATCAGGTACGGGGTAGACTCCAGCAGGAATCCAGGGTTCCCGATGAAAATCGGGACCCAGGGTATAAAATGGTCCCGGCTTTCGCCGTGACGACGCCTGGATTCCGGGTCAAGCCCGGAATGACAATCAAAGTGAGGCACTTTTGAGCCACGACACTTAGGAAGGAGCACCAATGATCTCGATCGATGCGAAGCGATGCACGTTATGCGGCCTCTGTGTTCCGGTCTGTGTTAGACGAATATTGGAAGAGGGGGATAAGGAAGTTGTGGTCACGGAACCGGAGGTTTGTATCTTTTGTGGGCATTGCAGAGCCGTCTGCCCGACGGATGCGCCGAGTTTCTCTCATCTCGACGAGAATGAATTTGAACCCGTCCTGAGCGGGGATAAACTCCCCGATCCATCCGAGTTTCTCAGGTTCCTTCGCCGACGTCGGAGCACAAGGGTTTACAAGAAGAGACCAGTAGAAATTGAAAAACTAAGAATGATCCTGGAAGCAGGGCGATTTGCTCCTACGGGAGGAAATCGGCAGCCCTGCGAATATACGGTCGTCAGGGGAAGAGAACTTTTAGATCGGGCAGGCCTATTAGCAGTTCAGACATTACAGAGACTTGGGGAATCGGTGAAAAAAGCCTTCCAAAGGCATGATCAATTAAAGGAGCCTTTACCCGAGGAATTCATTCCCATCCAAAATTATCCGCCGGTTTGGGAACGGATGGCAAGAAAATGGGAAGAAGGAATAGACCAGCTGTTCTATCATGCCCCTGCGCTAATTCTGATCCACACAATGCAAGGGGCGACGACGTCCGCCGATGTCGATACGGGTCTTTCAGCAATGCATATGGTCTTGATGGCCGAAACAATGGGCCTGGGAACCTGTCTCAACGGCTTTTTGGTTACCGCACTCAAGCGTTCGGATGAGCTAAGAAAGGTGCTGAAAATTCCTGATGATCATCAGGTTCATGCAACATTCACAGTCGGATATCCCGATGTTGAGTTCCTGAGAGTGGTGGCACGGAATCCGGCTAAAGTAAAATGGCTTGGCGATAAGTGATGAAAATTTGAAAAATTAAAGTCACATTATTTTCTAAAATAGAAAGGAGATAAAGATGCCTATTGTTCAGATCAGCTTGGTTTCCGGAAGGACTCCGGAAAAGAAGGAAGAACTGATTAAAAACGTCACCAATGCCGTTGCCGATACACTTCGGATTCCGAAGGAACGGGTTCACATTTTCCTTTACGATGTCCCGAAAGAAAATATCGGCAGGAACGGCATACCCCTTTCAAAAATCGACTCGTGATGCGGAGATTCGCGGAGGGATTGGAGAAAAAGCTGAGGGAAAAGGGCAAGGCCGGATTCCACCAGGACCGATTCAACATCATCGAAATTTGATCTTTTATTCTATTTTTGATAGATTGGGGTATCCTTGAATTCCTTTTCACTCCTCTTTCCTTGGAGGAGAGAGTGGGGGCGAGGGGTGGCCTCTCAAAGAAATTCGCCTAAATCAGAGCCTATTCTCAAAACGAATGGGCTTTTTGTTTTGGGTGAGATTCATAACCTGGCAAATTGCGACGGCATTCTGAAAGTCATCTTGAGGTCACAATTTGTGACCTCAAGATAAAACGAACAAACGGCCTTATATGGAACCGTTAAAGGACTCCGGGGTCAGGCCGCAACATTCAACAAGCCAATTTTCTAAATATTGATTTCTGGTGGCATCCATAAAAAAGTTGGCCCAGTCAATTACGGAATGCGGATTGATCCGAGACGGAGGCTTCGCCCGGAATGCGGAAAGTCGAGAGTCATTGAATCTAACTGAGTTTTTCTTAGATCATTATTATGTGGTAAAAAACGGATTTGTTTTCCTCTCCCTGCCAACGGTCGTTTTAGGACCGTGACCTGGATAGATGACGACATCATCGCCCAGGGTGAAGATCTTCTTTCTCACATTGCGCAGCAGGCCCTCATAATCTCCTCCAGGAAAGTCGGTCCTTCCGATGGAGCCCGCGAAGAGAGTATCCCCGACAAATACGATCTTGTCTGTGACCAGCGAAATGCCTCCTGGAGAATGACCTGGAGTATGGAGGACTTTTAGTGAGATGTCTCCAAAAGTGATGATATCCCCTTCTCCGAGATATCGGTCAGGAGGAGGAGAGTCGCTTTGATGCAGGATCATGGGAGCATCGGCTTGGTGAATGAGGAGCTGAGCCCCTGTCACTTCCTTAAGGCGTTTATTATCCGCTGAATGGTCAAAATGGCCATGGGTATTGATGATATAAACGCAGCGTAGTTTGTCCTCAGCGAGCGTGATGAGAATCCTGTCGGCATCACCTCCCGGATCGATAACGGCTGCTTCTCTTGTTCGCTCACAGCCTATAATGCAACAATTTGACTGAATTGGCCCGACAACCAATGTCTTGAGAATCAAATTTCACCATCCCAGATTTAATGTTACCGATACCAAAATTTAATTAAGGAATACATCGTCGTCAAGGGCGGTTATATTTTTTTACAAAACCCTTGCAGTTTCATATGGAGCCCCACGGACAAAGCCCGTGGTACCTCCAGGATATAAAGGGCCTGATCTGCAGGCTGTCAATTCTTAAATCCACTTACCACAAGGAAAGCTTCTCTACTGCCAAACGAGTGGCTTTTTCTATATCTGTTGAGAATAAGGAATCCATCTCAACCATCGAACGGCCTAATACCCGACCCGTTTCAGTATCGATGATCTTCACCTGAAGGTACCAATTCAAAAGGCTTCGAGAGGTAATAATTCCTGTTATCAGGGCCTGAGCGCCTACCCTCCTGCCAATCTTTAATCTCGTCGCATCATCCAGTTGGTTCAGATTGAATTTCTTTTCTTGAGGGTTGTCCAAGAACTGCCGCCCGCCCAAAATTGAAATCTGTGGGAATCTCTTGTGAAAAATCCGGGCAAAGGCCTTAGCCACTTCGCCAGTATCATCTCCTTCAAAGGGAAGGACTGCAATGTTTTCGTATTCTAAGAATTCTTTTCTGAGAAAACCACTTCCACCCGACTGGGCACAGCCCATGACAGAGAGACCGATCAATAGAAACAAACAGAGGGAGATGCAAACTTTCCCCTTCCCTTTTCTTTTCATTCAGGTCCTCTTAAAATAAGAACCCGGCAAAGAGTCCCGCAGCCTCTTGGAAACTTCTGCTGTCAACTGACAGACCCTCTCTGCCAAAGGGATGGCAAGAGAGGCAGTTCCTCAGCTCGGGGTGAGGATGGCTCTTTGTAACAGGTCAGGATCGATTCCTTTTTGGGATAGGTTTTCAATCCCTTTCTTAAGACGATTGACAAGGCTTTGAGCATCCTCTCTGACAATCGCTTCACTCGTTGGAACAATGCCCCAAGCCAGGATGCCTCCTCTTTCCAAAAACCCTTTTAAGTCTTTTGGATAGAGGGAGAGCGTCTCCAGATAGTCGTAGGCATCGAAACTGAGGATATTGAGGTGCGTCGCGAGAAGCACACTCCAGTCTGTATTTCCGCAACAGTGGATTCCTTTTAGTCCTTTCACTGTATCAAAGCATTCATTTAATGAACCGATGACATCCTCCCTGTTCAGGCCTGAAAAGGCAGAGCCGAATGAGGAAAGAGATGGTTCATCGAAAAAGATCATCGTT
Organism: Thermodesulfobacteriota bacterium; assembly: GCA_035625415.1. Lineage (GTDB taxonomy): Bacteria > Desulfobacterota > BSN033 > BSN033 > UBA1163 > UBA1163. Next base: position 42,746 of record DASPPQ010000070.1, on the reverse strand, counting down.
GGGATCCCTGGGAAAAGGTGATTATACTTCTCTTCCAACCACCGGGCTTTCAACGAAAGGTGTTTGACGAGGATGTCTCTTAAAGACGGGTCGTAAAAGACAGGTTTCTGGTCCTGATCGGCCAAGGCGAGACCAAACGTGATGGGCCCTGTGATCTGGCCCTTGATAAATTTTATTTCCTTTCGGTGGTCTTTTGACGAGAGGTCTTTTAAGATCTGGAGCCCCCTTGCAAAATCCTCCGTAATTTGAAAAGGCTCAAGATCGCCCTCCTGGAAATGCTGGTAAAATTTCTCGATTTCCTTCTCAAATCCGTGAGACGTCTCTATCCAAACCCTTTGTTCGTTTTCGCTCCATCGTAAGGAAGGAAATCCCTCAGAGTATTGGACGACCATACCTTCCAGAAAAGACCGTTTTGGCAGTTGGGGCCAGAACGGGATTTCGGGGAAGCTCTTGAGGATGAGTCGGAACACCTGTTTCTCATCCTGATGGGGGAAGGACCCGATTCCTGTTGTGATGAAAGGGTATTGAAATTCCATAGCTTTTCATAAGGTGAATCTATGAAAAAATCAAGGGAATTTTTGCCAGCCCTTGATAAGAAGTGGATTCCAAATGCGAACCTTGACAATCGAGGGTTCGATGATTATCTATACCAAAAAATTCCTAATAGAAGGGAGGGCTGTCTCTATGAAGGTAAGGCCACTTCACGACCGGCTGATTGTCCAGAGATTGGAGGAGGAAGAGAAGACAAAAGGAGGGATCATTATCCCCGATACGGCCAAGGAAAAGCCTATCGAGGGAAAGGTAATCGCCGTCGGGGCGGGAAGGATCAAGAAGGATGGAACCAAGATTCCTCTTGTGGTTAAGAAAGGCGATCGCGTCCTGTTTGTAAAGTACGGAGGAACCGAGGTAAAAATTGATGGGGAAGAATATCTCATGATGAAAGAGGATGATATCCTGGCCATCATTGAATGATGGTTCTGAAAGGAGGAAGTGTTCATGGCAAAAGAATTGAAATTCGATCAAGAGGCAAGAAATGGGATTCTGGAGGGCGTCAATATTCTGGCTGATGCAGTCAAGGTGACTTTGGGACCCAAGGGCAGGAATGTGGTGATTGAAAAATCGTTTGGCTCACCTGTGGTCACAAAGGACGGCGTGACCGTAGCCAAAGAGATCGAGCTTGAAGATCATTTCCAGAACATGGGCGCAAAGATGGTGAAAGAAGTGGCCAGCAAAACCTCGGATACAGCCGGAGATGGAACCACCACCGCCACGCTCTTAGCCCAGGCCATCTATCGGGAGGGATACAAAGTGGTGGCTGCCGGAATCAACCCCATGGATGTAAAAAGGGGAATTGACACCGCTGTGGAAGAGGTTGTCAAAGAGCTGAAAAAACTGTCGAAGCCCGTCAAGGAACAGAAGGAAATTGCCCAGGTAGGCACGATCTCTGCCAACAACGATCGGACCATTGGCGATATTATCGCTGAAGCGATGAATAAGGTCGGAAAAGAGGGTGTGATCACAGTCGAGGAGGCCAAGGCGATGGAGACCACACTCGAAGTCGTTGAAGGGATGCAGTTCGACCGAGGGTATATTTCTCCTTACTTCGTGACCGATCCGGAAAAGATGGAGGCTGTGCTCGATGACCCCGTCATCCTCCTTTATGAAAAGAAGCTCTCCAATATGAAAGAACTTCTTCCTATCCTGGAACAGATTGCCAAGACAGGAAGCCCATTGCTGATCATTTCCGAGGATGTGGAGGGGGAGGCGTTAGCCACGCTGGTTGTCAATAAGCTCCGGGGGACACTAAAGTGTTCGGCTGTCAAGGCCCCTGGTTTCGGAGACCGAAGGAAGGCGATGCTCGAAGATATCGCCATCCTGACCGGCGGCAAGGCCATTATGGAAGATGTTGGAATTAAACTCGAGAAAATGAAAATGGAAGATCTGGGCAAAGCGAAGAAGGTGGTCATCGATAAGGATAATACGACGATAGTCGAAGGGGCAGGGAATGCTTCGGCGATTGAGGGCAGGATCAAACAGATTCGTGTCCAGATCGATGAGACCACTTCGGATTATGACAAAGAGAAACTTCAAGAGCGACTGGCAAAACTCGCCGGAGGGGTTGCTGTCATTAAAGTGGGAGCAGCCACCGAAACGGAGATGAAGGAGAAGAAGGCACGTGTGGAAGATGCGCTCCATGCCACACGAGCCGCCGTGGAGGAAGGGATTGTCCCGGGCGGTGGCGTCGCCTACCTGAGATCTTTACCCGCCGTGAAGAAACTCAAACTGGAAGGTGATCGGCAGACGGGTGTCGATATCATTGTGAAGGCCCTTGAGGAGCCCATTCGTCAGATTGTTCAAAATGCCGGCCAGGAAGGGTCTGTGGTAGCGGAGAGGGTAAAACAGGAAAAGGGTGCGTTCGGTTTCGATGCGGATAAGGAGGAATACACGGATATGATCGGGGCCGGAATCATCGATCCGACCAAGGTGGTAAGATTTGCCCTACAGAACGCTGCCAGCGTGGCTTCTCTGCTGATCACCACAGAGGCCGTGGTGGCAGAGAAACCCAAGAAAGAACCGGCTGGTGGACCCCCGATGCCTCCGGCTTACTAACGAACACGCGTTACTCACTCCCTCTCCCCAGAGCGCCCGTGTAGTCATTGGGGCAAGGGAAAGAGGATTCTGAAAAACGGAACAGACAGGCGGGTGAGAAAGCTTTAGAGCGGAACCTTTAAATAATTAGATTCAGAGGTTTCAAGCCCATGAAAGAATGGCCTTTCCAGCAACGAGGACAATTACCCATAACTCTAAATGTCCGCATTCTAAAGCTTTGGAACCCGACCGTTTGTTCCGTCCATTCGTCCCCCCGTCCTATTATGACACAGTCTCAACGGGGGAAAGGGAGGGAATAAGGGGTTCTTAAATGGGTGATCCCTCTCTCTTGACCTTACCCGAAGACCAGAAGGAAGCCGAAAAGGTCTTCAATTCTCTCTCCGTCAAGAACCAACTCGATATTGTCTTACAGGCTCGCGGGAAAGAGCGACTCCAGTACCTATTCCTTTCAGACCATCTGGAACAGATCGTTCAACAACTTCCAGAGTTGGAGGTCTTTTTAACCGTGAAGGAAGCTGGAGAGAAGGATTGTCTCGACCTGATCTCAATGACCACTCCAGAACAATTCCAGTATATGCTCGACCTCGATTTCTGGAAAAAGGATGAATTAGACCCGGAGAAAGTCCTCCAATGGATGGAGATTCTCCTTGAAGCGGGTGAAAAGAAAGTCAGCCAGTTTATTCAGTCTACAGATATTGAGTTCATTGCCCTTCTTCTCAAAAAATTCCTCGATGTCACCGCCATGGACGGGGAACGCTTGGAAAGGATGGACAGAATCCCTCTTTTCACTTTGGATCAATATTACTTTATCCATTTCAGGGGGAAGCGGACCAGAGAGGTTTTCGAGCCCTTTTTACAAATGCTTTACCGGGTGGACAAAAAAATCTATCAGAGATTGATGGATTCCCTCATCGCGGAATTCGAATCAGAGCTTGAGGAGACAGGCTACCGTCTAAGAAATAGCCGGTTGGCGGATTATGGTTTTCCTGATTTTGAGGAGGCACTGGAGATTTATCGCTTTGTCAACCCGGATTCCTTTACGGGAGGAAAAGGCTTTTCTCAAGTCCTGAGTCAAGACGAAGCCGGTAAGGAAGAATCTCTTTTCTATCTCACCTATCAAAATGAAGGTCCTTTTTTCTCCTCTCTCCTCTCTAAGATAGATGACGCTTATGAGCAGGATCGATTCAAACACGAGATAGCCGCCCTCTGTAATAAGGCGATTGTGGCCGAGACGATCGATCTCTCCAATATTGTCGCCATGGAGAGGGTAGTAATAAAAGTCTACCACTATCTGAATTTGGGTCTTCAATACTTAAGCAAGGGAGACGAAAGAAAAGCCTTTGAGATCCTTCGATCTCTTCCCATACAGAAACTCTTTCAATATGGTGTGAGCACCACCCTCCTTCTGAGAAGAAAGGCAGAATCCATCCTACAAGGACCGTGGTTTTCGAATGACCAGGAGAACCTCGTATTTTTGGATCCCCCTCATTTCGAAAAGTTTGAAGGGATTTTGAGAAGAAGGCCCGCCCTTTATCGAGATTGGATTTACCAGGATTTTGGAAACCTTCAGGATTTGAAAGAGGCGGATGAATTTTTGGAATTCATCAAAACGATCGTCAATTTCCTGGGAAAAGAATTGAATCTCTCTTCCCTTTATCTGAAGGAGATGGATCTGAGTGCTTGCTATCCCGATGATTGGCGGGAAATGACCCTCTCTACGATCTTTCTCACCGCTATGGCAAATCAAATTCTCAAAGGGACTTTTCAATTTGAAGCCATTTCACAGGCTCAGGTGAAAGATTTTCTCGACAGGGTTTTTGAAAGAAATGCCCAAGGGAAAGGGGTTATGAAGATGGAGGTCAAGAACGGGTTGAAAAACTGGTTAGATTCATTCAAAGGCGAAGAAATGAGGCGACAACATCTTCTTGCTTTTCGGGATTTTTGTCTGGACCTATTTGAAGTACAATACGGGAAAATCCCGCAGGGCGAAGAGGTGGAGCCCCGATTTGTGAAAGGACTCCTGATCAGAAAATGATATTGAACATGCCATTCCTTACAAAAAAACGGCCCCACGGAAAAGTATCAGATCCGAGCACGGGGCCGTTCATCCGAATGAAGGGGGACGCTATTCCCCCTTGAATACCGGTTCACGCCTCTCAAAGAATGCAGTGAATCCTTCCCGTGCATCCTGACTCTGGGCGAGCTTTCTTGACCACTCCCGGTCGACGCGGATGCCTTCTTCGAGGCCCTTCTCAAGTCCCAGGCTCATACCAGTAAGCACCGCATTTACGGCAAGAGGCGGCCGCTTGGTCAGCGTCAGTGCGAAGGCCATGGCCTCCTTCATCAATTCTGCTGCGGGGACCACGCGGTCCACAAGGCCAATCGCTAAGGCTTCCTGCCCCGACAACCTTTTGCTGAACAATATCATGTCGAGCGCCTTCGGCTTGCCCAGAAGCCGCGGGAGGCGCTGTATGCCGCCCCAGCCGGGCGTAATGCCCAGATTCACTTCCGGGCAGCCGATGACCGCCTTGGGATTGTCCGTCATAAGCCGGAAATGGCATACCAGCGCAAGCTCGCATCCGCCGCCCAGAGCATATCCGTTGATGGCAGCGATGACCGGCTTGCCGAACCGTTCGATGCGGTTGAATACATCATTGCCATTCGGCCCTTTCTCGATGTTCGCTATGTCCGACACGTCCATGCCTGCGCTGAAGCCCTTTTCACCCGCACCGGTGATGATCACCACCCTGGTATCCTTGCTCTTCTCTAACTCGGTGATCGCTCGATCCAGCTCTTCGCGTATACCGAAGTTTATAGAGTTGGTCGGGGGACGGTTAAGCGTAATGGTGCTCACAAAATCCTTCGTCGTCAGTGTGATGTTGTTGTAGCTCATAGATACCCTCCTATCTGTCGTTCAGTAAAAACCATTCCCTTAAGTGGGTCCTTACATATCTAGCTGAGAATTTTTTTCTAATGTTTGGACGGGTTGACCGGAAAGTGCCCCGCAAGCCCCGTCCTTCAGGACGGGGTCAAGGGGCACAATTTGATTAAACCACCTTGCCGGAAAGCCCAGCCCTTTAGGGCGGGGAGCTTTAATATAAGAGAAACGGATTTGTCTGTCAAGCAAGAGAGACCGAATATTCATCGATCCAAGTATCTCACTGCCAAAGGCTGTTTTTGGGGTTGGTGGCTGGATGTGGCCGCATAGCCCACCGGGACCACGGCCATGAATTCTCCCTTAGGCTCCCCGAGAAATTCCAAGACGTCATCCTTGAAGTGCCCCGCAAGTGCAGCCCCTTAACGGGGCTTCACATGAGGCTCGTCGTTTTCAGCTCCTCCAACTCCAGGGCGAGGAATTCCCAGAGCTGGGTAAGTTCTCTCACCTGCTCTTTAACCTGTTTATGCGTCCGAACGGTTTCGTATGTTTCTTGCTGATTTAAGTAGAGATTGGGGTCAGAAAGTCTTTGGTCCAGACGATCCAGTTTTTGGGTGGCCTCCTGTAGGGATTTTTCCACTTCCTGAAATCGCTTTTCAAGGCGGGAGAGTTGCCGTTTAAATTGGTCCATCTCCTGGGCTCTTTTTCGCCTCTCTTCCTTGGTCTTGTACGGGGACTTCTTTTTTATGGGTTCCTGCCTTTTGGGAGCCTCCGATTTTTGAGCCTCCTCCGACTGAATCTGCTGTCTCTTATAGAGGTAATCGTCATAATTTCCCAGAAAAATATTCGGGATTCCGCGGTCGATTTCGGTCACCTTGTTGGCGATTCGATTGATGAGATGCCGGTCGTGGGTGACCAAGCAGATTGTTCCTTGAAACTGCTTCAAAGCTATCTCCAATACATTCCGGGAAGAGATGTCGAGATGACTGGTCGGCTCGTCGAATAGAAGGAAGTTGGCCGGTTTGAGGAGCATCTTTGCAAGGACCAACCGGCTCTTCTCTCCGCCGCTCAAAACAGAGACCCTCTTTTCGATCTCGTCTTCACTAAAAAGAAAAGTGCCCAGAAGGGTGCGGAGATCGGTCTGGCTTTCATCCGTCGCAATGGAAAGGAGTTCTTCAAAGACTGTATTTTCCGGGCGGAGAAGATCGAATTGGTGCTGGGCAAAGTACGCGCGGGTCACATCTTTTCCCAAGATGACCTCCCCTTGTTCAAATTCGAGAACGCCAGCGAGGATCTTAAGCAAGGTTGATTTTCCCGCTCCATTGGGGCCGACCAAAGCCACCTTGTCCCCCCGGTAAAAGCTGAGATCAATTCCTTGATAGACGACCGTGTCGCCGTAGCTTTTGTGAAGATTCTTGACTTCCGCCACTTTGTGGCCGCTCCGTTTGGGGGCGGGGAAATGGAAACGGATCTCCTTCTTTTTCTCCGGGAGTTCGATCCGGTCAATTTTTTCAAGCATCTTGATTCGACTCTGAACCTGGCTCGATTTGGTGTTTTTCGCGCGAAACCGTTCGATAAATCTTTCGGTCTGCTCAATTTTTCTCTGCTGAGTTTTATACGTGGCCTCGAGGACTTGTGCCCGGGCTTCTTTCTCCTCCAGGTAGTGGTCGTAGTCGCCGTAGTAGAGGTCAATTCTTTGGCCTTCAATCTCTGCAATCCAATCGATGAGGTGGTTGAGAAAGACGCGATCGTGTGAGACGATAACCATGGCTCCGGGATAATTGGTCAGGAATTCTTCGAGCCATATCAGGGACGCCAGATCCATGTGATTGGTCGGCTCGTCGAGAAGAAGAAGGTCAGGAGATTGAAGAAGGATTTTCGCCAGGGCGATTCGCATCAGCCAGCCACCGCTGAGCTCATCGGTCAGCCGATCGAAATCTCTCTCTTTGAACCCCAATCCTTGAAGGATGCGCTTTGCCTCAGCCTCTAGGCCATATCCTCCGAGAAGGGCATAACGCTCCTGAAGTTTCCCGTATTCCCTTGCCAACCTCTCCTGTTTTTTCGGATCCTCGATGGATGAAAGCTCCTCCTCGAGGATCGTCATCTTATCCTGGAGGGAGGTGATGTTTGTCAAACTCTTTAGAACCTCATCCAAAACCGAATTGCCCTTGAAGGAAATCACTTCCTGGGGCAAATATCCGATCTTTACATTTTTGGCAACGAGAAGTTCTCCTTCATCAATCGATTCCTCTCCTAAGATCATCCTAAAGAGGGTCGTCTTCCCTGATCCATTGGGGCCGATGAGGCCAACCCGATCCCTCACCCCGATCTGAAGCGAGCAATCTTTAAAGAGGACTTTGCTTCCAAACTGCTTCTGAACATGACTGAGAGTGATCATAAAACTAACAATCCGTCCTTCACTGGGTTTAGGCCGCCCCTTAGAATACGCCAAAAGATATAATGAAATTTAAATATGGACTCGACAAAGTATACAGCAGATTTCCTACGCAGATTTTCCTATTAACACCCTAAGAAGGTTAGGTGCGAATAAATTTGTTTTTTCATCTACGAACTCATGCATCGATGTCACCGGGGCATTAATTTTTGATTTGTTTTTAAAAGTGTTGGCGACGATCCACAATGAGCCGGAATTCCGGGTGCAACAAAAAACCTGTTTAAATATATCCTTAAGCGAAGACAGATATTCCTCATACGACTGCCTGTGACCTATTTGCCTTGCAGGAACCGTAATCTTTCTGCGAACCGTAAGGAGGGGAAGTAATTGTAGCATCGATAAAATCATTGCGGTGAATGGTATCGAGCTCTCTTGCATCGACACAGTGATATCCGTTTATAATTTGCCGACTCATGTGCATTTCTGAAACCTAATCTACAAGAGGGCCATTATTATTATATCCAAAGGATTTTTACATCACCTTCAACCTGCCTAAACTGGGCATCCCCTGTGACCAATTCAGCTTTTCGAAGTTTCGCCAGGGCAGCAGCAAAGCAATTGCCATAAGACATTCTTTTAGTGGCCTTAAACTCAGCTGCCTGCCTGGTAAGTTCCAAATCGGCAGGGATAATTTGGATGGGAAGGGTTGAGATGAGATGAGCTACGGCTTCCGTCCGCTCCCGACCCGCTTCTCTCAGAGTAATATAATAGACTTCTCCCCAATTCACTACAGAGAGAAGGAGGGCTTTTCCAGAATCCCTTGCTACCCTAAAAACTTCAATCGTTTTGTCCGCTCCCTCCTCCTTCTCCAGGTAAGCGATAAGGCTATACGAGTCTAGGACCCTAGGGACTGCCTTCATAGCTCGCGCTCCTTTGCCTCCTCTTCCTTTAAGGCTTTAAGTAGCCTTCCCTTCGTGCCGGCCATTCCAGCCATACTCCGAATGTATTCGTCAGTTATTGGTTTTATAACGATTTCACCATCTCTCTCGAAAAGGGAGACTTGCGTTCCCTTCTTAATGCCAAACTTGCGCCGAAGTTTAGACGGAATAACAACCTGACCTTTTAATGTTACCACTGCCTTATCCATGAGAACCTCCTTTTTTTGTTATACCAACATAATATATATACTATCTTATAAAATGTTAGTCAATATATTTTTTGGCTGAAATATAAAAAATGTATTACTAATTAAATTAAGGTTCCCTCTTAAAATAAAGTAGCCTTTTTCAAGCAATTGATCGGTTAAGGTTAGGAAGGAGGTGTGATTCTGAGGAGTTAGGTATCATATTTATCGAAATTATAACCCGCTTTCTTATAATTTTCTAAGGCGCGGGTTTTCAAATCCTCTCGCTTCGTTTTCTCCGCTTCCTTATCTGCTAATTCAGCCGCGTGACTCCATTTCCCTTCCTTTTCGTATTCCTTAATCTTTCGATCTGCTCCCGTAGCCGGGTTTCCCTTGATAACCACCGCAGGAGCGAAGAGAACTCGGGAGACAGGGTTTTTGCATCTTGGGCAGAGGGTTAAGGCAGATTCGGCCATCCTCTGGATGACTTCAAAACCCTGTCTGCAATCATCGCAGCTCTTTTCCGGGTCAATAGCCCTATATTCGTAAGTCGGCATAATTAAAACCTGTGTCCCGCGTCCCCGCCTCCCCTGTACTATGCCAGTGTAGTGCGTCCAACACTTCTTTACATAAGTTCAGAAGCTGTCATTCCTGCAAAAGCACGAACCCAGCTGAAATCATTGGATTCCCCCGTGTCAAGCACGGGGCAAGCTTGGTCAAGCCCGGAATGACATTCAAAGTAAAGGGACTTCTGACGCAGGACACTAGGTTTAGGGCCTGCCGGCAGGCAGGCAGGGTCCGTGTCCGAACCTAAAATATAAATTAATATTTCCTCCAAAATTGTCAAGAGGGAAAGCTTTGTGTTACAAGAACAGTGTCAAATGTGATCAAATGTCCTGATAAGGTTGAGGCTGAGGCTAAGGTTGAGAAAAGATGCATTTCTTGACCTTAACCTTGACCTAAACCTAAAGTTATCAATGAAGATTCCCTACCAAAACCTTCACATCTACGAAATTTCCGGACCGATTTCGGATTCAAGGGATGTTTTTAAGCAGGACTTCATCGGCTGTTGGAATGAAGGGGAAATCTCCTTCCTTTTCTTTTCTCAACCCCACGATGAGGAGGTGGAGTTATTGATCAAAAAGAAGGGATACCCTCTCCTCGCAAAGAACACCCTGGACTACATGACCTGGCAGGCCGGAGAAGAATTGAGACCTTTTCAGGTGGGTAACCTTGTCATCTGTCCCCCTTGGGAACGTGCAAAGGTTGAAGAGGGCCAGGTCTTGGTTCGCTTAGATCCCTGCGTGGTTTTCGGAACAGGTTATCATCCGACGACGCGAACGTGTCTTCAAGCGATTTGGGATATTTATCAAAAAGAGAAGCCAAAGAAAGTTCTCGACCTTGGAACGGGCTCAGGAATCCTCGCTCTGGGCGCTGCAAAGTGGGGAGCCGAGAAGGTGCTTGCCATCGACTGCAACGAACTGGCCGTAGAGACGGCGTTACGAAATGTATTGTCCAACGGGGAATCTCAACGGATTGAGGTGAGAAGGGGAAAAGCAGAGGATTTTGCGAACGAGGAGGCAAATTTGGTTTGCGCCAACATCCATCTTCAAGTCATCGAGTCCCTGTTAAAGAAAAAGGCTTTCTTGAAAAAAAGATGGATCATCCTCTCAGGGATTTTTGAAAAAGATGCGGAAGAGATTGAAGGGAGATTGAAAGAGAAGCCTCTGAAGATTGTTCAGAGATTACAAGGGAAGATCTGGTCAACCTTGGTTGGCTTGAACGAAGATTGCAAAAGCGATTAAATTTGGTCATATTGACTTCAATTCTTGATTGTGTTAAAAAAATCACACTTTTCCCGCAATGAAAATCCCAAAATTTTAATTTTCTTTAAATTTTGACGGAATACCGCTCATTCTCATTTCAAGAGGGCGGAGTCATTTTTTGAATTTTCGGGGAATTATGAAAGCGAAGTTTAAAAGATCAATCCTCATTTGTCTCAGCATCTCTGTTTGGTTCTCTTTAGGCTCAGGCGCATTGTGGGCAGTGACATCCGGTCTAGAAAAAGGAGGTGCTAACCCCGCTGCGGTGACCAAACCTTCCGAACCCGCCAAAAAAGGGGAAAAGTTCATCGTCAAGGGTCGGGAATTTTGCTATGAGTGTATTGATAACTCTGAATGCTTGGGTTGCCACACTAAGATCAGCGAAAGGAAGTTTGCCCAATCCGTTCATGGGGCCAACTCGTGTAACAGTTGCCACTACGACATCACAGACGTCAAAGCCCATGCCAGAACAAAAGGGGCAAGAATTCATGCAGAACCGGTTACCTGCCATCGATGTCATAAGAAGGAAGGGACGGAGCATTATGCAAGCGCTCATTTTATTAACGACATCCAGTGTAAAGACTGCCATAAAGACATCCACGCGTTGACTCCGTGGAAGGAAGATAAAGTCCGGGTGATCCAGACATGTACGACCTGCCACTCGGATGACGGTTATTCTCAAAGCGTCCACGGCAAAGCGGTCCTCGACGGAAATCCAGATTCCGCCACCTGCAGCGATTGCCACGGCCTCCATAAAATTCCTTTACTGAAAGGGGACGAGCCCAAGACGGTGGAATTCCGGAAGGAGTTCCATACAGAGGTCTGTCAGAAATGTCATGCAGACAAGGAGATGATGGAGCGAAACAAGGTTTTTCTGATTGCCACTCAAACCTACTACGAAAGTTATCATGGAAAGGTGGAGCATCTGGGTTACCCGAGATTGGTGGCGGGTTGTGCGGACTGCCATGGGTTTCACAACATTCTGCCTCCGGATAATCCAAAATCTCTCATCTCGGAAAAGCGGCTGGTAGAGACCTGTGGCAAGTGCCACACAAGGGCCAATGCCAACTTCGTGAAATGGATTGCCCATGCGACCCATAAAGATCCGGAGAGGGAGCCCGTGCTCTACGGAACATTCGTTTTGATGACCGGCCTCCTCGTTTCCGTGTTTGGAATCTTTTGGTTTCACACCCTTCTTTGGTGGCGAAAGGACTTCTGGGAGAAGAGGGAACTGAGGGCCAAGGGAGTTTTCTTCCCGCAGCATGTAAAACCGGCTGAAGCAGGCCATATCTATCGCCGATTTAGGTCTTTTGATATCGTGCTCCATTTCACGATGATGGTGACTTTTATCGGGCTCGTCCTGACCGGTCTTCCATTAAAATTTTCCCATGCCCCCTGGGCCATTGGTCTGATGCACTTCTTAGGAGGGGCCAGGAGCGCGGGTTTGATTCATCGCACTTGTGCCGCCATCACGTTTGCCTATTTTGGAACGACCATGGCCTACATCGTCTATTTCCTCTTCTTCAAGAAGCTGCCGGGGAATCCCAATCCCTTGCAGAGACTTTTCGGCCCGGATTCACTCTGTCCTCGTTGGAAAGACATTCAAGACATCATCGGGATGATCCGTTGGTTCTTTAACAAAGGACCGAAACCCCAGTTCGACCGGTGGACTTATTGGGAAAAATTCGATTTTCTCGCTGTCTTCTGGGGAATGTTCGCTATCGGGCTCTCAGGATTGATGCTCTGGCTTCCACAATTCTTCACCATCTTTTTGCCTGGATGGATCCTCAATATCGCAACGATCGTTCACTCGGATGAAGCGCTGCTGGCTTCGGGCTTCATCTTCACAGTCCATTTCTTTAACACCCATTTTCGGCCTTCGAAGTTTCCAATGGATACGGTGATCTTCACAGGAAGAATCCCAAAATACGAACTGGTGGAGGAGCGGCAGGAACAGTATCATCGCCTGCTGGCGGAGAAGAGATTGGAGACCTATCGAGATAAATACCCCAGCGTGGGAACAGACCTCTTCTCAACAACCATGGGATTTGCCATGCTGGCCATCGGGCTTGTCTGCGTCTTCCTGATTGCTTGGGAATTTCTTGTTTGAGAGGGTTCTGGGATTCAAGGGTTCGAGGATTCCATCATTCGACTTGACCCCTTGAACGCTGGACCCCTTGAATCCTTTCTTTATTGGAGAAGAGAAAGAGAAAGAAGATAAAGATAAATTGAAAACCAGGCTGGTTACTCCCAAAAGGATGATTCTTTCGGATTTCAAAAGCGCGCGCCTTTTCTCAGGGAATTCATTTTCCGCGTTTAACCCGTTATCGAAAGCGCTTTTCCCCCGCCCGAATGGCGATGTCAAGCCGGTTCTCCTCCGGGGCAAAGGGGCAGGTATATTTCTCATTAAAGTGGCAGAACGGATTGTAGGCGCGATTGAAATCGATCAACACCCTTCCTCCGGGCATCGCCTCGATATAGAGATAGCGTCCCTTCTCATAGGTTTCTATCCCTGAAGTCTTATCCTTGAAGGGAAGGAAAAGCTCGTCGCTCGCTAAGGGTCGGTAAATTTGGAGCACGTATCCTTTCCCATCCAATTTAAATTTGAATCGGCCGTATTTCACGTATTTTCTGCCCGCTTCTTTGTTTGTGGGAAGCGTGACGTACAGAGGCTTAGGTTCGGTAGGGTATTTTTCGATGAATCCGGTCATCGCATACTTAAGGTCGACCGTGTAGTAAATAAGGCCATTAAATTCTTTCCGATCCTTCTCCTTTAAGGGGGATCGAGGGTTTTCCTTAAAGAACCGGTCCCTCTTTTCGCGAAAATCCTTTAGTTTTTGCTCCCTCTTTTCCAGGGGGTTTTCTTCCACTTGAGCAAAAAGAGAATCGAGCTTTCCGAGCAAGAGGATCAGACACAATGAGGAGATTGACAAGAAGACCCATCTTCGGTTGAGTCCAAGAAATCTTTTCACTAAATGGCTTCCCAATTTTGAAGAGGAGGAAAAAGAAGCGGTTCCTCATCCCCCCCCTTTAGGCCCCGCTCCTTTTTCCTGAAATAAAAGCCTCAGCAGGGTAAAGTTTCACTTGAAATAATTTTAAAAGATTGTAGAATTGGGGTTTGGTGGGAGCGTTCATATGGGAACTATAAGAAATCTTTATGACTTGGTCAAGATCTTTTGGATCGATTTCTTCAATGAGGCGAAGAAAGGCACTCAAGCTCATTTCAAGGCGATCAAGGTATTCCTCGTTTTTTGTATCCTTGTTTTTCTTGTCATCCTCGTAGGTCTTCTCAAGTTTACGGAGAGCTCTACCTTCTGCGGCCTCTGTCACCAGATGAATGTCTATATGGACTCGTGGAGGACCTCCAGTCATCGGCATGTGGCCTGCACGAAATGCCATTATGAGCCCGGATTTCTTAACCATCTCAGGGGCAAATGGGTGGACGGCCAGGTGTCGCTGGCTTACTTCTTGTCGGGGAAGAGGCCGAGCACGCCTCACGCACAGATTAGCGATACGAGCTGCCTCCAAAAGGGATGTCATAAGATCGATGACCTCCAGGGGAATATGATCTATAAGAATGTGGCCTTCTCACACGGAAAACATTTGGGCGAGCTGAGAAGGGGGATGAACCTCCGCTGCGCAAGCTGCCACGCCCAACTCGTTCAGGGGTTGCATCTCACGGTTCACGAAATCAACTGCTTCATCTGTCACTACTATAAGGCGGGTCCAAAAGGGGAGGAGGAGTGTATTTCGTGTGCCATCGGGGGCTGCACTTCCTGCCATGTCGAGCCGAAAGGGGATATTCAGGTCAAAGGTTGGAACTTCAATCACAGAAAGTATATCGCGAGAGGGGTAACCTGTGAGAAATGTCATCTCAGCGTGGTTCAGGGAGACGGCCATGTACCGGAGGGAAAATGTGTCGAATGCCATAATGAGCCTGTCTTACTGACGACCAAGTATACCTCGCAATTCATACATCAGAAGCATGTGACCGACCATAAGATCGAGTGCTCAAGCTGCCATACTTTTCTTCGCCATGAGATTGGACAGATTCCCACCATTACTCATACCCCCTCCAACTGTGACAAATGCCATAGCAAGGAGATGCATCTCGGTCCAAGAGAGTTGTACCGCGGGACCGGAGGGATTGGCGTCCCGGACTCTCCCAGCCTCATGTTTACGACGAATGTGGACTGTATCGCCTGCCATCGGAGGGGCGATGAAAGCCGGGCTGCACTTCATACCTCGAATTATGTTGAAAGAGCCATCGGTGAGGCCTGTGTCGACTGCCATGGAGAGGGATTCGATGAAACCCTGAAGCAATGGAAGGCCCTCCTTGCCAGAGCCGAGAATGAAACGAACCAGAGGGTTTTTAATGTTCAGAACGCACTGTACGAGTTTGAAAAGGCGCATGGAAGCACCCCCCCTTTTAAAAGGGCTCAAAATCTTCTTAACGAAGCCCGACATAATTATAGCTTCGTCCTTCTGGGCAAGGGAGTTCACAATATCGAATATGCCTTCAAGCTCCTCAACGCAGCGAGCAATAAGACGGAACAAGCGTTGGCGATTATCGATAAGGATTACAAACCACAGGAATTTCAAACCCGAATGAGTTGTACAAGCCTCTGTCATGTTGGCATAGAGAGACGGACCGTTCCTTTTAACGATATCAAATTTTCTCATGCGACCCACGTGGTAGGTAACGGGCAGAAGTGTCTGGATTGCCACCCTCCGCGCGAAAATCACGGCAAAACCTTCATGAAAATTTGTGCTGGATGCCACCACGGGAGGGGGATTAAGAAAATCAAATGCGAAGATTGCCATGTGAACATAAAAAGACTCATCCAGGGAAAGGGAGGCATCGGTGTCAAGGAGAGGCCGAGCAACAAGCTGGGTGTGGTAGAATGTGTTGATTGTCACCAGAATGTCTTGGCCAAGAAGAAGGGGACGTTCGATGCGATCAAGAAACGCTGCATCGAGTGTCATGACCAGAGCTATGGGGAGATGGCTGTCCGATGGAAGGCAACCTCCGAGAAGATGCTGAGGGAGCTGGACCCCAAATTGGCTCAGGTCAAAGAAGAAATTGATCGGATTGATCGCCGGGGAGGTCACACCTTTGTCTATCGAAAGTTGTATGGAGAAGCGGAGTTCAATTACAATTTGGCCAAGAATGGAAAGGGAGCCCACAATCTGGAGTATGCGGAAGAGCTATTTGAATTTGCCAATCGCAGGCTGAACGAGGCAATCGAACAGATCGCCAGGAGGAAGCAAGACATTGCACAGGGAAGGATGTGAAGGCAGCCCTCGAAGGTGTTGTGTTCGTCTGAATTCACGGCCTGATCTCGTGCCGAAGCCTTCGCGCTGTCGAGCCGGTCGAAAACCATGAGCGTAAGAACGAGGGGCAAAGCATCTTCAAGATATGCTTGACAAAAGCATTAGAATTTAATATTTTTTTCTCAAAATTTGTGAAAGGGGTCACAAAACTGAAGTACAAGAAAATTCCCGAGGCCACCATCAGGAGATTATCAAGGTACTCCCGGTGTTTGGAAGAGATGGACGAAAGGGGAGAGAAGGTTGTTTCTTCTGCTCAACTGGCCAAGAAATGCGTTGTGAATGCTGCACAGGTAAGAAAGGACCTGGCCTACTTCGGTGAATTTGGGATTCGGGGTGTGGGTTATTATGTGGAGGATTTGCTCAATAATATTAAGAAGATATTGGGATCGAATAAAGAGTGGAAGATGGCGCTGATCGGCATCGGAAATTTGGGCGCTGCCCTCCTATCTTATAAGGATTTTCTAAAGAAGAATTATAAGATTGTTGCGGCCTTCGATATCGACCCCCCTCGGGTGATTGGAAGAGTCTCGGAAAAGTTGGGCAAGCCAGCCGAGATCTTTCACATCAACCGGCTCAAAGAGGTGGTAAAGGAAAGGAAGATTGAGATCGGGGTCATCACAACCCCTCCTTCAGAGGCTCAGGGGGTAGCCAATCTTTTGGCGGAGGCAGGGGTGAGAGGAATTCTTAACTTCGCGCCGGCACAAGTTGCCGTCCCAACTGGTTTTGTAGTGAAGGATGTCTTTTTCACCACGATCTTAGACAACTTAGCTTACCTTTTATCGACCGAGACCGGAGATCCCCCAAAAGAGAAATAAAAGTTTCTATTCCTCCAACGCTATACATCGATATTTATTAACCTTCTCATTCTCCCCGTGTGTTGCCTTTGGTAGGCATCCACCATGCGTCCTAACCCGAGCAGAAGAGAAGAACCTTCGCGGCTCTTTTTCAGAAAATACTCCACCCAGTGCCTCCTCTCCCCTCGGAGCCTGCCTGTGCGAAGCCGCTTCGGCGAAGGCAGGGGAGAGGATTGAGGTGAGGGGGGACATGATCTGGACATCTACCCCACCCTCCCCCGTTAAAAGGGGAGGGTATAAGGGAGTTGACTTTTATTGTTCGAGGGTGACGTAGCCGTCATAAAACATTTAATTGACTCGTCAGTAAAAACTATCTACTATTTAAGTAGATTTTTTTCTATTCGATATTGTAATAAGATTTGAGGAAAAAATATGACAAAGAAAGAGTTCTTGTCGCCTTCTATTATTGGTAAGCTCCCCGGCCCTGAAGCCAAGAAGGTCCTGCAAAAGGATCGAAAATTCGTATCTCAGTCTTACACGCGAGCCTATCCTTTCGTTGTTAAAAGAGCGAGAGGCGCTTGGGTAGAGGATGTGGACGGGAATCGATTCCTCGACTTTACCTCAGGGATTGCTGTCTGCAACACGGGCCATTGCCATCCGAGCGTGGTGAAGGCGATCCATCGTCAGGCAGGACAACTCATCCATATGTCTGGCAGCGATTTCTACTACAGTCTCCAATCGAGCCTTGCGGGCAGGCTTTCTGAGATCACCCCCGGGCCAAAAGAAAAGAGGGTCTTCTTCGGTAATTCAGGCGCCGAAGCCATTGAGGCAGCTCTCAAATTATCGCATTATCATACCAAACGGCCTCGAATTTTGGCTTTCCTCGGCGCTTTTCATGGGAGGACCATGGGTGCCCTTTCTTTAACAGCCAGCAAAGTGATTCACGAAAAGGGATTCTATCCGCTCGTCCCCGGGGTTACCCACGTTCCTTATGCCTATTGTTACCGTTGCCCCTATCATCACCGGCAATATCCCAGCTGTAGCACTGCTTGTGTCGATTGGATTCGAGAAGATTTATTCAAGCGAAGTATCCCGCCCGAGGAAGTAGCGGCCATCTTCGTTGAACCCATTCAAGGTGAAGGCGGCTATATCGTTCCCCCTCCGGAATTTCATCAAAAGCTTTACGAGCTGGCGAAGGAGTTTGGAATCCTCTTTGTGGATGATGAAGTTCAAAGTGGGATGGGAAGGACTGGAAAGATGATGGCGATCGAGCACTGGGGAGTCGTACCGGATATCATCGCCTTGGCAAAGGGAATTGCTTCAGGGATGCCTTTGGGGGCTACGGTTTCACAGAGTGAGGTGATGGATTGGGTTCCTGGTTCTCATGCCAGCACTTTTGGCGGAAATCCCATTAGCTGCGGGGCCGCCCTGGCCACCATCGACCTCCTTGAAAAGGGTCTCATTGAAAATGCCGGGCGCGTCGGGGCCTACATTCTCGAAAAACTTCGGGATCTCCAGAAACGATTCCATCTGATGGGGGACGTGAGGGGAAAAGGGTTGATGATCGGGATAGAGTTGGTCAAAGACCGGCAGACGAAGGAAAAGGCAATCGAAGAGAGAAGCAAGATTATTCGCGCTTGTTTTGAGAAGGGGCTGCTCATCTTAGGAGCCGGAGAGAATGTCATCCGTTTCAGCCCGCCCCTGATCATCACACGGAAACACGCGGACACCGCCCTCACGATCTTCGAGGAAGTTTTGAAGAAGGTTGAGAGGACAACAAAAAATCGTGTCGTTGTCTCAAAGAGAAAGTAATGTCGGGTTATCCCCTTAGACTCTCATCTTGATTTTAAATTTCGGATCGATCTCTCCCTTCCTCTCCCGATAAGGTTTCAGTTCCCCCAGGACTTTTTCAAGGTCAAGTTTCATTTTTTTCAAACCCACTCTAAAGGGACAAATAGGTAACGAGGATCAGCCCATAGATGCGGGCAGCTTGGACCAAAGCCTCCACCTCCACGGATTCATCCGTTGTATGGGATTGATCCGCCTGCCCCGGGCCAAAGACGAGGGTTGGGATGTGACACTGGTTGATATAAAAACGAGAATCCGTGAACCCGGAGAAGGCTCTCAGCATCGGCTTCCTTCCCGTCACCTCTTGGATGGCGTCCACAGCCATTTTGACAATCTCCTCTTCAGGGTTGACTTCACAGGGTTCGGCGAAGTCAATCTCCTCGATTCGATATTGAAAAAGGGGATCCTGGGATTGGAGCAAATCTAGGGTGCCTTTCATCTCTCCTAAGACCTCCTCCCTATTTTCCCCGGGTAATATTCGCCGATCCACCTCAATCTCACATCGATCGGGGACGATGTTGATCTTCGTTCCACCTTGAATGGTTCCGATGCTGAGGGTGGGTTTCCCAAGCAAAGGATGTTCCTTTTCTAAAGGGACTGCATTTAATCGTTCCATCAGCTTCATCATTTTTTCCACTGCATTCACACCCAGATGAGGTCTCGAGCCGTGAGCCGATTTTCCGAGGGTGGAAATCCTAAGCCACAGAGCGCCCTTTTGCCCGATTACGGGTTGGAGGTCCGTGGGCTCCCCAACAAGAGCGGCATCTCCTCGGATCCCTTCCCTTTGAGTCAAGAAACCCATGCCTTGATGGCCATGGGATTCTTCGTCGGAGACCAGATGGAGAACGACGGCGCCTTGATCGAGACGGATCTTCGATCGGTCCATCATCAAAAGGGCATGAATGAAAGAGGCAATCCCACCCTTCATGTCCGATGCGCCCCGACCATAGATCCTCCCTTTAAAAAGCCTCCCCTCGAAAGGAGGATATTTCCATTGGGAGGGGTTACCGGCGGGGACGACATCCAGGTGGCCGTTGAAGATTAGCGTTCTTCCACCCTTTCCCCATCTTTTTTCGGCAACGATATTCCATCTTCCTTTCGAGGAGAGGACGATTTTGGTTTTGAAGTCCATCTTTGCGAGGAGAGGTTTCAGAAATTGCGCGGCCGGCTTTTCATTTCCGGGTGGGTTTTCGGTAGGGATATGGACTAACCGGGTGGTTAAGTCAATTAATTCCTTCTTTCTGATGAACGGATGTAAGTTCATCATCGCTTCCCCTTATCCGGTCTCATCTTACAAAGAAAGGAAAAGAAAGGCAACTCCAAATTGGGAGCGGCAGGAAGAAACTAGTGTACCCTCTTGATTACACTGATTTTTCTTTATTCTCGAAAAGTATTTACATCTGTGCAATCAGAGAATTCATAACATTTTGAAAATCTCTCAAATTGAATTATTGACATACAGGATCTGAATGGATAAAATTACGGCCAATTGAGAAACGGAAGGCAGTTAAGAAAGAAGGAGGTGAAGAAGAACAAGGATTTTAATTAACATTTTGGAAATTCCCATTCTTTGGTATAAGGAGGCTTATATGAAAACAACCAAGAGATTTCTCATTATTCTATCCGTTTTGATCTTATCTATCTTGATGGTTTGCTCCCCTCTATTGGCGGCTGAGAAGGAGATCAAGATTGGTGTGATTTATCCTCTTTCCGGGGCCTTGGCAACGATTGGAAGAGACCTGCAAAGGGCCGCGGAATTCACGGCAGAGAACCTGGTAAACAATAAAAATCCTAATGTCGATGTTCTCATGTCGAAATGGGGAGGCATTCCAACCTTAGGGAATGCCAAGATCAACCTGATCTTTGCCGACTCCCGAGGAGAGCCGGATCGTGGGGCGGATTTGGCCAAACGTCTCATTCTCGATGATAAAGTCGTTGGATTAATGGGCGCTTATCAAAGCGCCGTGACCAAGACCGTCAGTGCGGTGGCTGAGCGTTATGGAATTCCAATGATCAATGACTCCTCGACTTCTCCCGATCTCACAAAAAGAGGATTCAAGTGGTTCTGGCGCACCACTCCCCACGACGAATATTTTGACAAAGACCTCTTTGAACTTTTAAAGGGTTTGACGGAGGGAAAAGTCAAGGGGGTGAAGGCTGTTCCCAAGGACCAGCTCAAGAACTTAGTCTATGCCTGCGAAAACACGGAATGGGGGGCCAGTGTTGCCAAGGATCTTGAGAAGTTTGCCAAGGAGTACGGATTCAATATTGTCAAGGGACTCCTCTATGCCGGGAACTCTCCTGATCTATCTTCTGAGGCACAGGCCCTGGTTGCAGCCAACCCGGATGCCATGCTCTTTGCTTCTTATCTTTCAGATTCGCTCCTTATGATTCGAACCCTGAAGGGGATGAGGGCTTCCCCGCGTTTCTTCTGGGGACAGGATGCGGGGTTTGAAATGGCTGACTTCACCAAAACCCTCGGGACCGATACCAACGGGGTCCTGACACGGACCGTGTTTATTGCAAAAATAGCGAAGGTGAAACGAGTCGCCGGCCAGATTAATGAGCTCTACAAAAAGAAATACGGAGACGATCTGACCGGAGCAACCGCTCGTTCGGTAGTGGGGGTTCAAACATGGGCCTATGTCCTGAGCCGGGCGGGTTCAACGGACCCGAAGGCCATTCAGAAGGCTTGCAATCAACTAGACATTCCAGGTTACGAGCTGGTGATGCCCTGGGACGGGATCAAATTTGATGCCACCGGCCAGAACATCAAAGGCAGGGGTTTGATCGGGCAATATCAGTCGAAAGAAGGGAAGGTCGAACTCGAAATCATCTACCCCTTTGACCTTGCCACAGCAAACATGGTCTATCCCTTCCCAGGATGGAAGTAAAGTGAGCAGCGGGGGTTATCGATCAATCGGGCCCCCGTTTTAAATCTTAGCTCGTCTTGAATTCGGTTGCTGTGAAATTCCAAATTCCAAGCACCAAGTTCCAAATAAATTTCAATCACCAAGATTCGAAATGAACAAGTTTCCGTCATCGATACTTGAAATTTGGAATTTGTTTGGGGTTTGTGATTTGGAATTTGGGATTTAAATAATTTTTTACCTTGGCTCTTATGATTCTTCTCGACGCGCTTCTTCAGGGAATCTTGATGGGGCTTCTTTTTGCCCTGGTTGCCCTCGGTCTCACGATCATCTTTGGCATGATGGACATCGTCAACTTTGCCCATGGCGAGTTCTTGATGATCGGAATGTATACCACTTACTGGACAAGCCTCCTCCTCCATATCGATCCCCTGATCACCCTTCCGGCTTCCGCCATCGTGGGAATGCTTCTTGGATTGGCATCCTATTATTGTTTGGTAAAATACTTACTCCGAGGTCCGATGATTGCTCAGCTCTTCGGAACCTTCGGCCTGATGCTCTTCTTAAGATATCTGGCCCAATTCCTTTTTGGCATCGATTACCGGATCATCCAAAAAGGTTTGCTCGTTGGAAAGACCCTCTCATTGGGCCCCTTCAGACTTGATTGGACAAAGCTCTCCGCAGCCATATTGAGTCTGATTGCATTTCTGGTCGTCTACTACCTTCTTCATCGAACCAAACTGGGGAAAGCCCTGCGCGCCACGGCACTCAACAAGGAAGCGGCCAATTACATGGGGATCAAAACCGATCGGATGAATGCCCTTGCCTGGGTGATTGGCGGAGGAACCGTCGGCATTGCTGGAGGTTTGATCGTCAATTTCTGGTATGTCTATCCTACCGTGGGCCTCCTCTTCGTGATGATCGCCTTTGCATCGGTGGCCATGGGCGGATTCGGGAGTATTAAGGGAGCTTTCTTCGCGGGAATCCTGATCGGGATCATCGAGATGTTATTCCCAATGGTCGGTCATTTCACCGGCTGGGATTTCTTCGGTCCCCATTTTAAATTCACCGTTGTCTATTTTGCCTATTTCATCATCGTTGTTTTGAGACCTCAGGGATTGTTTGGATGGAAAAAATAAGGGACGCCTTCGACTTCGGAGATTTCTCAAAACCAGAGAAGGTTGGGTTTGCCATTTTCACCCTTCTCCTTCTCATCTTTCCCTGGCTCGGCGTTAGATCCTTTGTTAAGGCCGTGGCGATCCAGTTCCTTCTTTTCTCCCTTTTCGGAATGGGATGGAATACGATCGGTGGTTATGGGGGTCAGGTGGAGCTGGGCAAAGCTCAGTACGTTGGGATCGGAGCCTATACCGTCGCTCTGACCATGGTGTGGTGGAAGATTCCTTTCTGGGCCGCAATGCCAATCGGCATCCTCATTGCCATTGGATACTCCTTCATTATCGGGTATCCTCTTTTCAGGTTGAAGGGCCATTACTTTGCCATTGCCACCATCTGCACCTCCTTGGTGCTTCAAGACATTTTTATCAACTGGAAGCTGGTCGGGGCTGCGAAGGGGATAGAACTTCCCATCCATGAGCACCCTGATTTTCTCTATATGCAGTTTAAGTCGGATACCTATTATTTTTATTTCATCATGGCCCTCTTTTATACCGCCATTTTCTATATGAACTGGTTTCGGAAATCGAAATTGGGTTATCAACTCCGGATGATCAAGGAGGATGAAGAGGCTGCAGAAAGCCTGGGCATAGATGCCCGGTGGTGCAAGATCAAGGCCTACTCCATCGCCTCGGCTTTTGTGGCTGTCGGAGGCGGATTCATGGCTGTTTACAACCTCTACATCGATCCCTACTCTGTGATGGATCTGGACCTCTCAATTAAAATTGCTTTGATGGCCATGTTAGGAGGAGCGGGTTCCATGTGGGGACCGATCATCGGCTCAGGTTTTTTAGTCCCTCTTGATCGCTTTCTCGGAAGCTGGCTGGGTGCTCAGAAAGGGTTGATCGGCGTTGACTTTATGATTTACGCTGCGCTGATCATGGTTGTCTCTGCCTATCAACCTCAAGGAATCTGGGGCATCATTGAGCAGTTTCGGAAAAAATAGCAACCGACCATTCCTTCTTCGGAGGTTGTGTTGCCGCTCTAAGACTTTTCTACCCGACAGTCTCTCCCTCTTGGTACATAGTCTCTAAGGAGGTGGCGGGGTGGATAAAGAAGGTGCGTTTAGGCATGGCATTTCTTGAAGTGATCGATCTGGTCAAAGACTTTGGCGGTGTGGTGGCCAACAACCATGTCTCCTTCCAAATCAATGAAGGTGAAATGATCGGTTTGATCGGTCCGAATGGCGCGGGCAAGACGACGCTCTTTAATTGTATCGTTGGTTACCACAAGCCCGATTCCGGGAAGGTGATCTTTAAAGGAAAGGAGATCACTGGATTCAAACCCTTTATGACCAACCGGGAAGGGATTGGGAGGACGTTCCAGATCACAAAGGTAACCACAGGAATGACAGTCCTTGAGAATGTGATGGTTGGCGCTTTTTGCAGGACCGATGATCGAAATCTTGCAAAAGTGGAGGCCGCTGCCATTCTGGGATTTATGGGGTTGGATAGCGTGAAAAGCTATCATCTTAATGAATTGCCAATCGCAGCCCAGAAAAAAATAGGGCTGGCGAGAGCCGTTGCGACCCAGCCCGAACTCTTGATGCTGGATGAAGTGGCCTCTGGCCTCAACCCTAAAGAAACTGAAGAGATGGTGGATCTTTTGAAAAGGATTCACAAAGAAAGGAAGACGACCCTGTTTCTCATCGAGCATGTGATGGAGGTGGTTATGCCTATCTCCCAAAGGGTCGTCGTCCTCGATAGCGGTGAAAAAATTGCAGAAGGATTGCCGAAGGATATTGTGAAGAACGAACGGGTGATTAAAGCCTATCTGGGGGAGAAGTATGCTAAAGGTCTCTGAGATCGAAGTCCGATACAGCGGCGTCCCCGTCATTCACAACGTCTCCCTTGAAGTGAACCAGAGAGAACTGGTCTCCGTGGTCGGCGCAAACGGCGCAGGGAAATCGACGCTTCTCAAGGCCATCGCAGGCGCCGTCCATTGCTCCAAGGGTTCCATCCGGTTTGAGGATCAAGAGATCTCTCGTCTTTCTATATCCGATATCGTTCATATGGGAATCACCTATGTCCCGGAGGCGCGTTTAATTTTTGGACCTCTCACGGTTGAGGAAAATTTGGAATTGGGAGCCTACATCATCGATGATGATGAGGCGGTGAAAAAGAATTTGGAATATGTTTATCATCTCTTCCCCCGGCTGGCCGAGAGACGTCCCCAGCAAGGAGGGACCCTCAGCGGCGGAGAACAGCAGATGCTCGCCATTGGAAGGGGATTGATGTCCAACCCGAAGCTTCTCATGCTCGACGAGCCCTCCTTAGGTCTGATGCCGAAACTTGTGGATGAAATGCTGGAGGCCGTGGCCAAATTGAAAGATTCAGGGAAGACGATTCTCCTCGTCGAACAAAATGTTCGCGAATCCCTCGAATTGTCCGACCGCGGCTATGTCCTTCAAACCGGACGGACCATCCACCAGGGAACCGGCAAAGAGCTCCTCAACGCCGAGATCATCAAGAAAGCCTTTTTAGGATTGTAATAGCTTAAGTGCCCGCAGTGAAAAACCTAATTAAAATAATTTTTGATTGATGAAGATACGATTCGAGGAAACAGAGACCAATTCCGTTGAATGGCCCAAAAATACGGCTTCCCCCCTTTTTTAGGTCTTTGTCCCCGCCTAAAAGTCGAAGTCAACCTTTTTTCTTGACATTTCTTTTTGAACTTAATAATATACATGACCATCTCTATACTAAATGTTTAGTATGGAAACAGCCGATGAGAAATCTTGCGACAGCTAAAAAGCTCCAGCCGAACGATACAGCGCACCGAATTTTGATTCAAGCCATGCGAATCTTTTTGGAGAAGGGCTATCATGGGACTTCAATCGATGATATCACTCGAGCAGCCAAGTTGACCAAAGGAGCTCTTTATTGGCATTTCAAAAGCAAAGAGGATCTGCTCAAAAGAATTGTCAAAGAATATGAAAAACGATTCTTGGATGGGATGATTCAGACCGTGAATGAGGTGAAAGGAAGCATTCCTGATAAGATTGAGAAATACTTTCGGTACAACGCGGGTTTTGCTTACTACAATCGAGAATTGTGTGTTTCCTTTGAAACATTAGCCGCAGAACTCATTGGGGCTCATCATGGCATAGAGGCCGAATTTAGAAGGATCTACAGAAAGTATCAGAAATTTTTGTCGAACTTAATTGTTCAGGGGAAAAAAGAAAAGGTCTTTAAGAGGGAGATTGACGAAAATCTTGCTGCACTGGTCATTATCGCATTCCATGTCGGTATCTTGCTCCAGTGGTCTATGAACAAGGATCAGATTGACGGCAGGGCGTATGTCAATACATTTGAAAAAATTATGCTCCAAGGGTTGATGGCATAAGCGAAGGGAGAAGGCGGTGGATTTTGAACTGACAAATCGGCAAAAACAAATACGGGCGGCTGCACGTGAGTTTGCTGAAGGAGAGTTTCCGGGGGTTGCTCGCGAATATGACCGCCGGGAGGAGTTTCCAAAGGACCTTTGGGAGAAGGCCTGCGGACTGGGATTTATCGGTCTCTTTCTCAAAAAAGAATATGGAGGCCTTGGTTTAGGGTTCCTTGAATTTGCACTGGTGATGGAAGAATTTTGGCGTGTGGATCCTGGATGCGGGAATATTTTGCTGACGGCCTTCGGCTCTGAATTGATTCAACTTTACGGCACGGACGAACAGAAACGGAGATACCTCCCGCCTCTTACAAAGGGAAAAGCGATTATGGGGACTGCCATCACAGAACCGGATGCCGGAAGCGATATCCTGTCCATTTTAACCTTAGCAAAAAGAGACGGGGATTTCTTTGTGATCAACGGATCGAAACAATTCATCACCAATGGAAGTATTGCCAATTATCTCGCCGTATTCTGTCAGGTGAATCCGGAGGTAGAATCGAGGCTCAAGAGGTTCGGGGTGATCCTTGTGGAGACAGATCGTCCGGGATTCAGTGCCTTAAAGATTACCGGGAAGATGGGTATCAGGGCGTCCGACACCGCAGAGATTCGGCTCAATGACGTGAGAGTTCCGAAGGAAAACCTCATCGGAATGAAAGAAGGAGAAGGGTTCTCACAAATCATGCAACTCTTCAACATCAACCGAGTGATCGCCGCCTCTCAGGGTGTCGGCGTTGCACAAGGCGCTCTGGATAAAGCCGCCCAATATGTGAAGAAGAGGAAACAGTTCGGGCAAGTCCTTGGCGCTTTTCAGGCAGTCCAATTCAAGATCGCGGAGATGGCTACCTGGGTCGAAGCAGCTCGGATCCTCTGCTATCAAGCAGCATGGATGCTCGATCATGGGAAGGTGGATCCCAAACTGATTTCCATCGCCAAATATTTAGCCGGAGAGATTGGAGTCAAAGTGACCAATGAGGCCCTTCAGCTCCATGGTGGATACGGGTATATCGCGGATTACGATATCGAACGCTTCTACAGGGATGCAAAGATTGTGGAAATCTACGAAGGGACGAAGGAGATTGAAAAGAATACGATTGCCCGTGAGTTATTAGGGAAGTTATGACTGAGGGCATTTTTAAAGAAATGAAAACCTATTTTTAAGGATCGAGAAAGGAGAAACGATGAAAGATGTTGTGATCGTGAGTGCGACGAGAACACCCATTGGAGATTTTGGCGGGTCATTAAAGGATGTCCCAGCAACTTTTTTGGCGATGGCGGTCATTGACTCCTCTCTTCAGCAGGCTGGTATCGAAAAGAGGTCCGTGGAGCAGGTAATCATGGGAAACTGTTTTGAACCGCTGGATCAAAATGTTGCGCGAATCGCAGCAGTCAAATGTGGTCTTCCCCTTGAGACGCCCGGCTTCACGATTGGGGTCAATTGCGCGTCCGGAATGCAGGCGATGATCTGTGGATCCCAGGCGATTCGAGATGGGGATGTGGGTGTGGTTCTGACAGGAGGGGTTGAAAGCATGAGCAATGCTCCTTACATCCTTACGACGACCCGTTGGGGGCAGCGTCTTCAGCATGGGCAATTGATCGATATGCTATGGAGAGCTATGCAGGAGTACCCGATTGGTGCTGGAATGGGGCTAACAGCAGAAAATCTGGCGGAGAAGTATGGGATTTCGAGGGAAGAACAGGATCAGTTTTCGTTGATCAGCCAACAGAGAGCTTGTAAAGCGATTCAAAAGGGAAGGTTTAAGGACGAGATTACTCCTGTCCCCATCCTTCAGAAAAAAGGAGAGACAAAGATTGTTGATACCGATGAACATCCGAGACCTGATGCGACGCTGGAGAAGCTGGCTAAGCTGCCTCCGGCCTTTAAAAAAGGTGGAACCGTGACAGCAGGAAATTCATCAGGACTCAATGATGCCTCTGCGATGACTCTATTGATGTCGAAAGAGAAAGCGAAAGAAATGGGGCTAAAGCCTTTGGCCAAGATATTGGGTTATGCGATCGTCGGGGTGGACCCATCCTATATGGGGATCGGACCTGTTCCTGCCACGCAGAAGGTATTAAAAAAGGTAGGTCTTTCCCTCAAGGATATTCAGCTCATAGAAATCAATGAGGCCTTTGCTGCACAGTATTTGTCCTGCGAGAAAGAGTTGGGATTAAATAGGGAGATTGTCAACGTCAACGGAAGTGGCATTGCCTTGGGCCACCCTGTAGGGGCAACAGGATGCCGGCTGGTCGTGACGCTCATTCATGAAATGGCCAAGAGGAATCTTCATCTGGGGCTTGCTACCCTTTGCGTTGGGGGAGGGTTGGGGTTCGCCATGGTGATTGAGAGGGGGTGATGGGAATCATCTTAACAGGGTAAGAGGCTGTATACCATTTAGCTCACTCATTCTATTTTGAAAGGAGGTTTGTATGAAGAAGAGGGTTAAAAGAGGTGTAAATCGAAGAGAATTCATAAAAGGAATGGGCGCATTGGGAGCTGTTGTTACCCTCTCTGGATTCCCTCGATTAGCCCATTCTGTAGAAGAAGTAAAGTTTGGTGTGGTTGAACCTCTGACCGGTCCTTTGGCTCCCCTGGGGTTGAGTGATCGAAGAGGCTATGAACAGGCAGTGGATGAGATCAACGCAACCGGTGGAATCAAATCCTTAGGCGGTGCGAGATTAAGAATCATGCTCGGGGATAGCGAAGGAAAACCGGAGGTGGGAATGGCAGAGACAGAAAAACATATACAAAGGGGTGCCGTTGCCGTCATGGGAGCCTTTCAAAGTGCCGTCGTTTTTGCTACCACCCAGGTAGCTGAAAAGTATAAAACCCCTTTCATCGTGGGCGTTGGCGTAGCCGAGTCGATCACACAGCGCGGGTTTAAGTATACCTTCAGACCCATTGCTACCGATGCATGGCATATTCGGGATGAATACGAATATTTGGCCTATATTCAGAAAAAAAGGGGGATCAAGATAAAGAATATCGGGATATATTATGAAGATACCCTTTGGGGTCAATCCAGTGCAAAAGCCTGGAAAGGTTTGGCTGCGGAGAAAGGGTATTCCATTGTAGCCGACCTTCCCTATCCTCATGCCACCTCAGACCTTACGGGTATTATTTCAAAGCTAAAAGCGGCGAACCCGGATGTGGCCTTAACGGTTGCCTACATCTCTGACGCCATTCTCTCAACAAGAACGATGAAAGATCTTGACTTCAACACGCAGGCCATCATTGGCATGGGTGGAGGACATCAAGATGATGCCTACATTAAAGCGTTGGGGAAATTGACAGAATACGTCTCTGTTTGTGAGAACTGGGAAGATGACTTGAAGATTCCTGGAGTCAAAGAGGCCAATGAGAATTTTATTAAGAGGAATGGCGTTGGAATGGACTGCGTCGCCTCCATGTGCTACACGTGTGTTTACGTGCTGAAGGATGCCCTTGAGAGAGCAGCCTCAACGGATCGTGAAAAAATACGGGAGGCTCTTACGAAGACCAATTTGAAGCCAGGAGAAAAAGGGAACATCCAACCCTGCGCTATACTCTTTGGCGAGGACGGGCAGAATAAAGATGCGAGGACGGTGATTGCTCAGGTTCAAAATGGGAAGCGTCGTTCCATTTTCCCTGAAGAGTATGCTGCCAGCAGACCGATTTGGCCGATGCCCAAGTGGAAAGATCGTAAATGACCTGGTTTGGCTAGCTGCAGAGAGGGTAGGGATGGATACCAACATTTTGGCGCAAGCCATCATCAGCGGACTCCTCATGGGGGGAGTCTATGCATTGGTCGCAGTCAGTCTGAACTTGATCTTTGGGGTGATGAAGATCATCAATTTTGCTCATGGCGCTTTTATGATGCTTGGTATGTATTTCACTTATTGGGTTTCGATCTTCTTGGATATCCATCCCTATTTCTCATTAGTTATCAGTATGTGCGCTCTCTTCGTGGTTGGGTTCCTCATCCAGTATGGTCTGATCAATCGGATCATCGAGGGGCCTGAACACAATCAGCTTCTTTTAACCTTAGGGATCGCCCTCTTCCTCGAGAACTTAGCTTTATTCCTATGGAGCCCGAACTATCGGATGTTACAGGTGACAACCTTAGCAGGAGCCATGCATATACACAAGTTGATGTTCAGTACTCCCCGGATGATCGCTTTTGGAGCGGCCCTTACGATGACCTTACTGCTCTACCTCTTCTTGACCAAAACCGATTCTGGAAAAGCAATTCGAGCTATTTCCCAGGATCGAGAAGGAGCACATGTGATCGGCATCCACAGGAAAATCATATACTCCGTCGCCTTTGGAATTGGCGCCGCCTGTGTCGCTGCTGCAGGCACCATGATCACCCCCTTTTTTTATATCACCCCTACGGTCGGCATGGTCTTCGTCATTACAGCCTTTGTGATTGTCGTCCTGGGTGGGCTGGGAAGTTTTTGGGGAGCATTTTTTGGAGCTCTCATTGTAGGAATCGCAGAATCTCTTGGCGAAGTTTTGCTTCCTGGCTCCTTGAAGCAAGTGCCCATCTATTCCATCTTCATTCTCACGCTTCTGCTCAGACCGAAAGGGTTGTTCGGGAAAAAGCATGTCTAGAAATGGAATTCCAAAGGTACTTTTCTTTTGGTTCGGCCTTACCTTGATCTCTATTTTGCTGCCCTTTTTACTCCCCTCGTATTTTGTTCATGTTCTTATCATGATTCTCTTCTACGGATATTTGGGAACGAGTTGGAACATCTTGGGAGGTTATGCTGGCCAGTTTTCTTTTGGGCACGCTGCCTTCTTTGGAATCGGGGCTTACGCCTCGACATTGGCCTTCGTCAATTGGAACATCAGTCCGTGGATTGGAATGGTCTTGGGGGGTCTTCTGGGAATGTTATTAGGACTGTTGATCGGCTCTCTTTGTTTCCATTATGGACTGAGAGGCCCTTACTTTGCCCTGGCGACATTAGCGTTCGCTGAATTGTTGCGTTTGATCTCTCTCAATCTGGATGTGACCGGAAAGGCGATGGGCATCCTCATTCCCCTTAAAGGAAATGCCCCCCTCTCTTTTCAGCATGAATCGAAGATTTTCTACTACTTTGTGATCTTACTGATGTTCATCGGTGTTCTCTGGGTTGCCCGGTGGATTGACACGGGAAAGATCGGCGACTATCTTGCCGCCATCCGGGAAGACGAGGATTCAGCCGAGGCAATAGGGGTCAATACATTTTCATATAAACTTTTGGCGATTTTGATCAGTGGCTTTCTCACTGCCCTTGGAGGAACCTTCTATGCCCAGTATTTCCTTTACATCGACCCACCGGTCACCTTCGGTGTCGACACCTCTATTGAAATTTTTTTGAGGCCCATTGTCGGAGGCGTGGGGACCGTCTATGGTCCCATCATCGGATCATTCGTCTTGGGCCCTCTGGGAGAGGTGACCCGGGGAATATTGGGTGGTTACCACGGGGTCCATCTGATGATTTACGGGGCCATTTTGGTTGGCGTGATCATTTTCCTTCCTAACGGAATCTACGGATGGTTAAGCAGTTTAAAGAAAAAACATTGAGACCAAAAATATGCCATCCTTGAAAATAGAAAATCTGTCCAAGTCATTTGGTGGATTGATGGCGGTCAACCACGTGACATTCGAGGTCGCAGGAGGGGAGATTCTGGGTTTAATCGGTCCAAACGGATCGGGCAAAACCACCCTATTCAACCTCATCTCTGGTTTTCTCCCTCCTGATACAGGAAGCATTTATTTTGAAGGCGAGAGTTTAGTCGGCCTCAAACCCCATCAGATTTGCAAGAGAGGAATTGGCAGAACTTTTCAGATCGTCAAACCTTTTCCTCATCTGAGTGTGATGAGAAATGTGAGAGCGGCGGTGTTCAACCGGGGAAAAGAGATCAAGCAAGCAAATCGTCAATCAGAAAGCCTCCTTGAATTTGTGGGCCTATGGTTAAAGAGAAATGAACTTCCAGGCAGTCTCACCTTGGCAGAACGGAAACAGTTAGAATTGGCTAGATGTTTGGCCACCCAACCCAAATTTCTCCTGCTGGACGAGGTGATGGCTGGTCTAAACCCTGTCGAACAGAAGCAGATGATCGAGTTGGTCATCAAGATCAGGGAGGGCGGGGTCACCATCATCGTGATTGAACACACGATGCGAATCGTAATGACCATATCCGATCGAATATTAGTCTTATGCTTCGGAGAGATTATTGCGCAGGGAGGACCTCGAGAGGTTGCCCAGGATCCAGATGTCATTAAATCCTATTTAGGGGAGAAATATCGCTTTGTTTGATGTGAAACAAATTTCTGCAGGATACGGCGACATTCAGATCCTTCATACCGTTTCCCTGAAGATTGAAAGGGGAGAGATGGTATCCGTGTTAGGGGCAAATGGAGCAGGGAAGACGACGCTGCTCCTCACTCTTTCTGGAGTTCTACGGCCGACAGCGGGGGAGATTTACTTTTTCAATAAACGGGTTGATTGTTTAGAACCTCACCAGATTGTTAAACAAGGAGTGGTCCGGATCCCCGAAGGGAGAAAGATTTTCCAAGAAATGACCGTACTCGAAAATCTTGAATTGGGAAGCTATATCCGGACAGCCAAAATACATCGGAAAGAGAACTTAGTCAAGGTGTTTGCCATATTTCCCCGCCTCGAGGAGAGGAAGCATCAACTCGCAGGAACGCTCAGTGGCGGAGAGCAACAGATGTTAGCCATCGGCAGAGGCTTAATGACACTTCCCCGGATCCTCATGTTGGATGAACCTTCTTTAGGGCTTGCCCCTTTGATCGTCACGAACCTCTTTGAGGTGATCAAGAGGATTAACCAAGAAGGGATGACGATTTTGTTGGTCGAGCAGAACATGCATCTCGCCCTCTCCACCGCTCAAAGGGGATATGTCATCGAGAATGGAAGAATTATTTTGGAAGGAGAGAGTGAGAAACTTTTAGGGGAGGATCATGTGAGAAAGGCTTATTTGGGGATTTAGAGGGAGGCCAAATGAAACGCTTGGGGAGTAAGATGGGCGGGGAGATCGTGGAGGAGGAATGGCCCGATTTTAGAGGGAGAATCTTTAAAAATAGGCCAAGGCATCTCGTCCAAATGTTGGAGAACACCGTCACCCGGTACCCCAACCGTATAGGGTTCATTTGCGATCATCAAAAATTAACCTTTGAGGAATTTAATCAAATCGTAAATAGAATTGCAACAGGGTTACAAAAATACCATGTCAAAAAAGGAGATCGTGTTTCTCTCCTTTTAGGGATCGGGTTAGAATTCCCATTATGTTTCTTTGCATTAATGAAATTAGGTGCGATTGCAGTCCCTTTAAATACACGATTCAAAGGGGAAGAATTGTCTTATGAGATCAATGATTCCGGAAGCAAAATGCTCGTGGTGGATCAAGAATATTGGCCATCGATTGCCGCCGTCCACAATGACTTAAAAACCGTTGAAAAAACATTCTTCAATGGATCAGGTCTTCCCAAGGGCGTTCTTCCTTTTGCTGAGTTGAAGGAAAGCCAAGAAGGGACATTTCAAAGAACAATCTTAGACGAAACAGATGATGCGATCATTATGTATACTTCGGGTACGACGGGGAAACCCAAGGGGGCCGTTTTGTATCACCGGAGTCTTATCGCAACGGCCATGCATATCAGTGATTTTATCGCTTACGAGCCTGAAGATCGAGTCATTTGTGTTGTCCCCCTTTTTCATATCACGGGCCTTGCTCAAATTATGCTCTCCCATATCTTCAGCGGCATCCCTTGTGTCTATGTGAGAACGTTCAAGGTAAAAGATTTTTTGGAGATCATGTCTTCCGAAAAGATTACCAAGACCATCAGCGTGATTACTATCCTTTGGTTAATGATTCATCACCCTGAGTTCGACCATTTTGATTTTAGTTCCTACAAAGTAGCCATGTGTGGTGGGTCGCCTGCTACAGAAGAGATGGTCAAAGGGATTCTGAATAGACTTCCTCATCTTAAATTGAGCATCGGTTATGGTTTAACGGAGAGTGACGGGATTGCTTCAACCACACCCTATGAGGATACGCTTCGGAAGATTGAAGCGGCAGGTAAGATTCTCCCGCTGGTGGATGTAAAAATTGTGGACGAAGAAGGAAAAGAATTGCCCCCCAACGGTGTGGGTGAGATTATTCTGAGAGGCCCAACCGTCACGAAGGGATATTGGGGAAAGCCCGAGGCGACGAAGGCCACGATCATCGATGGCTGGCTGCATACAGGCGATATTGGAAAATTGGACGACGAAGGCTACCTCTATATCCTTGACCGCAAGAAGGATATGATTAATCGGGGAGGGGAAAAGATATTTTCTCTCGAAGTTGAGAATGTCATATCTAAGCATCCGAACGTGTTAGAAGTAGCCGTTGTGGCTGTCCCTGATAAATTTTTGGGTGAAGCAGTGAAAGCCGCGATCGTATTGAGACCTGGACAAACTGCAGACGAGGAGGAGTTTAAGAATTTTTGTTCAGAACACTTGGCAGATTATAAAATTCCCAAATACATAGAATTTTTAGACGCGTTGCCCAGAAATCCTGCCGGTAAAGTAGTGAAAGGGGATCTTAAATATATTCAGAAGTGAAACCCCGGCCTGCGGTCGGGAAGCTCCAATAAACCATTGGCGGAAATTGAGAGGATCGGTATCCTTCCCAATCCTGTGGCTTGGCAGAGGTAAGCGTGGAGCATGTCACATCGAAAGATGGTGTCCCCATTGCCTATGAACGTTGCGGCCAGGGACCACCCCTCGTTTTGGTCCACGGTTCAGCGGCGGATCATACACGTTGGAGGCCAATCCTCCAGAAAATGAGAAAACATTTCACTGTTTATGCGATAGATCGTAGAGGTCGCGGTCAGAGCGGGGATGCCGAGCCCTATGCCATAGAGCATGAATACGAAGATGTGGCGACCACCGTCGATTCCATTCCTGGCCCAGTGAACCTACTCGGGCATTCCTTTGGCGCCCTATGCGCTTTGGAAGCTTCTCTGAAGACGCCCAACCTTCGAAAGCTGATTTTATATGAACCTCCAATATCCACTCCTATTAAAAAAAATTACCCTCCCGACGCGATGGACAGAATCCACTCCTATCTGCATATTGGAGAAGGCGAGAAAGCTTTGCTCATTTTTCTGCGGGAGATCGTCGGAATCCCAACGAGTGAAATGAATAGGTTGAGATCCATGCCCGGTTGGCCCTTAAGGGTAGCTACCGCCCACACCATTCCCCGGGAAGAAGCGAGTGTCGACTCCTACCTCTTCAACCCTGAACGGTTTTCCCATATGGAAATACCAACATTACTTCTCCTGGGGGGAGAAAGTCCTCCGTTCTACAGTGCCGCGATCGAAACTCTAAAAAGATCTCTTCCCCATAGTAGAATCGCAACGATGCCAGGACAACGGCATGCGGCGATGGACACTGCTCCAGAGTTATTTTTACGTGAGGTTATAGAATTCCTGACTGAGAAGAGATGATGGACGTTCAGCACCGATTTCACTGTCTATCGAAGGCTATGAAAGTCGCCAACCGTTAGGCAAGTTCCAGCATGTGCTCATTACAATGCAATCATAAGAATTACGTTTATTTTTAATAGATGAAAATGAACTTAAGGAGATAGAAGACAATTCCATTGAATGACCAAAAATACAGCTTCCACCTGCCTATCTTCAGTCTAAGTTAGCTCTGGCCGATGGTGTCGCATGCACGTAACGGTCTAGCAAAGGACCTTCTATTTTATAAGCACACCCCGTTTTTCGCCTTGACAACAGGATGAGGTTCATATTATTTATTGCCAAGGGCAACTTGGACTCTTTGAATTGGGGAAGGGTTCAGTTGGAGTTTGTCTTTATGAAACTGACAACGAATGATTTTAGATGCAAAAACCAAAAAAATGGCCAGATAAAACCTCCTCAGCGAAAATTCCGTCGTGGCCTAATTCTGGCGGGTGTCACGCTTATAATCTCACTTTTATTACTCTTTTATTGGATGTCTTGCACGGTTCAAGCTTCGTCTCCTGCTGACATTCGTGCTTTTTTGGAATCATATTTTTCAACATGGTCTGCCCGTGATTTAAAAGCCTATAGGTCCCACTTTCATGAAGATGCCCGTATTTTTTATATTAGTAGTAAACCATATACAATAGATAGTTTAGACTTGAACTCCTTCATGACTCAACAAAGTTTTGCCCATGTAAGTTCGTCCGAGCCTATGTATGAAAAAATGACTAATTTTACAGCTAATGCAGATCCAAAAGCGGCATCGGTTTCGGTGCAATGGGAATTGCACAAAGGCAGCGTTGTAATCACTGGGACCGACAGGTTTATCCTTTATCGGGAACCGACAGGCAATTGGAAAATCATGGCACTCCTTTTTTATGAATAAACACCTTCATTGCTACGCAAAGATTACTATTTCAAGCTTGGTAAGCGGCCTTGCCTTCATCGCCTTTATTACATCTTTTTTCTTGTTATTTATTTCAAATGCTAATGCTGATCAACTACTAGAGAGCCGGGAATCAAGTTATAATAATATTTATATTTACAAACGAGGTAGCATCATCACCATGACATTTGGTTATAATAAACGACTTTACGTTGAATCAGAGTTCAATCAGGAAAATGAGAGGGAGCTCCCAGTGGTTTATACAAGATACATGACCGTTGGGCTCGCTTATACAAAGGGGATTGATTCGATACTTGAGATCGGCCTCGGAGGTGGAAGAACCTCATGGTACCTTCATAAAACTCTACCAAATACGTCGATTACAACAGTAGAACTTGATCCCGGAGTCATTTCATTGGCCAAAAAATATTTTGGGATTAGGGAAGAGAATAATTTCAACATGGTCGTGCGTGATGGGAGGATCTATTTGGCAAGAAATGCTGACAAATACGATGTGATCCTCATCGACGCTTATCGCGGTCCATTTGTGCCATTTCATCTTTTGACAAAAGAATTTTATAGCCTGGTAAAAAATAAATTAAAACCCGGTGGGGTTACTGTGCAAAATATTGAACCCAGTACAATGCTATTTGATGCGGCGATCGTGACAATGAAGTCGGTTTTCAATAACATTGATTTGTTTGAAGCAGGTGGAAATGTCGTTACGGTTGCATATGATGGTCCAATGCAATCAAACCAAGAGTTGGCCCAAAAAGCTTCAAACCTCCAAAAGAAATATAAGTTTTTCCATAATCTTAGTGGTATGATTGGAGAGCGCAAAGTTTTATCAAATTTCCCATCTGGAAAGCCTCTTACAGATGATTTTGCACCAGTTGAATATCTAAAGGGCATAAAAAAGCACAATGAAAGATGGAATTAAGATATTTCAATAATTAGTGTAGTGCGTCCAACACTTCTTTACATAAGTTCAGAAGCTGTCATTCCTGCAAAAGCAGGAATCCAGTTGAAATCATTCGATTCCCCCGTGTCAAGCACAGGGCAAGCTTGGTCAAGCCCGGAATGACATTCAAAGTAAAGGGACTTCTGACGCAGTACATTAGCTACGGTTGATTTGTCCAAAGCCATTATCCCACAAATTAAGAATCGCCAAACTCATTTTATGGAAACCAATAGAAACTTTAAGCATATCATTCTCTATATAAACGCCTTCGTTCTGGGGTTTGCCTTGATGGGATTCGAGATGCTTGGGAGTCGCTATCTTTATCCGTATTATGGGGGAAGTATTGAAACTTGGGCGGCTTTGATCTCAACTGTACTCGCTGCCTTGATGATTGGATATTTTGTCGGTGGGATTGTAGTAGATAGGTTTCCTTCATTCTCTCTTTTGGGAATCCTAATCATATTGGCATCAGTGTACTTGGGTAGCATTCCGAAATCTGCAAGTTTCGTTTTGGAGTGGATGATAGATGTATTCGGCGACGGAGCATCAAGTGTACTTTTATCTTCGATAGTGCTACTTTTGGTTCCTCTTTCTATTCTGGGAGCCTACACACCGTTTGCTATTCGTTTATCATTGATTGAGCATGTCAAATTAGGGCAAATCTCTGGGATGATTTATGGCATTTCTACGATGGGGAGCATTCTTGGCACACTTACAACGACTTTTTTTTTGATGCCTATCGCTGGTTCGCGATCGATCACGTACCTTTTGGCTGTACTCGTTGGAGGGGTGGGAATTTCGTTTATGGGATACTCGCGTAAAGGATAAGAGATCATGGAAAACCCCTTTCTTGTTAAATTGGTTGGCGGATAGATATTCGTTAAATCTATGCTCCATTCTAATGACTCCATCGAGGTCCCAAGAGGTTCCATTAACCCGTTTTCCAGGCTTTCTTTTCTTATATATTCCGTAGCATCCAATCCTTCCCATACATCCTTATGTAACCCACGCAAATGTTTCGTATAGCTTTTCGGTTTTGGCTTAGGAATGAGACTCTCTTTTTCCACCCGTAGGATCAACGGGTCCCCCGGACCGATTGCCAACTTTCTGCGGGCTGACTTGGGAATCGTGATCTGATTTTTGCTATTCACAGTCACTATGATTTTCATATAGGGAAATCTACTTCCGAGAACCAATTTGTCGTTTCATTTATAAAATAAAACTGAAACAGATAGGTTCATCTCGTGTCACCTTGATCTCATGATGTCCCAGTGCTATAAGACTTCTATGAAACTAAAGGGAAAAATATATCAAACGTGTTTAACACATAGACACCGAGAAAGAAGGGGAGGATAGGGCTAGTCTAGTGCGTCCAACACTTCTTTACATAAGTCCAGAAGCTGTCATTCGTGCAAAAGCAGGAATCCAGTTGAAATCATCGGATTCCCCCGTGTCAAGCACGGGGCAAGCTTGGTCAAGCCCGGAATGACATTCAAAGTAAAGGACTTCTGACGCAGTACACTAGGTCTTGCGGGAAGATCTCTTATGAGTGATATAAAATTGTCGGGTTATATCCCCGGTGC
Source organism: Thermodesulfobacteriota bacterium (assembly GCA_035625415.1). Lineage (GTDB taxonomy): Bacteria > Desulfobacterota > BSN033 > BSN033 > UBA1163 > UBA1163. The sequence continues at coordinate 3,578 of DASPPQ010000070.1, read as the reverse complement.
CATCGGTCGAATTGCTGAAATCCACGGTACGTATTATCACAAGCACTGGGGGTTCGATCTTTTCTTTGAATCCAAAGTGGCCATAGAGCTTTCTGAGTTTTTGCGACGTTTTAATGAAGCGACCGATGGGTTTTGGGTAGCAAGCGTTGGAAAAAAAATTTTAGGCTCCATTGCCATCGATGGAGTTCATTACGATAGCAAAGGAGCCCACTTGAGATGGTTCATCGTGGCACCGGAAAGCCAGGGCCATGGAATCGGAAAGAAGTTGCTTGAAGAGGCAATCGAATTTTGCCGAAAGAAAAGGTTTGGCCGAGTCTACCTCTGGACTTTTGCAGGTCTCGACCCTGCACGTCATCTCTACGAGAAATTTGGATTCAGACTGTGCGAGGAACACGAAGGCGAGCGATGGGGAAAGGCCGTTACTGAACAGAAGTTCGAACTTGTTCTCTAACACGCTGCCGAAAAACACCCATCTGCTTCGTTATCCGGCCCGCTCACCTTCTCGCAGGCGTGCCAAGAGTTGCTCCTTACTCGTTGCAACGGCACCCCTCATCCCTCGCCTGTCAAATACGGGGCAGGCTTGTTGCGGCGTACCTCGTAGGAAACGGTTTCAAACCGTTCCCTACAGAGGATTTTGGGAGCCCCCGTAAACGGGATTTCGCAAGGCTCAACTTGCGGCTGGGCATCATATAGTTTATTGAAATGATCATGAAAAACATGGAACAACTCACTCCCAAACAAATCCGGAATCTCATCCGAAAAGGCAAATGGGATAAACCGACGGCAGGATTGGCCATGGGTTATGCTCAGGCCAATCTGGTCATCCTCCCCAAGAGATATGCCTTTGACTTTCTCCTTTTCTGTCAGAGAAATCCGAAGCCCTGTCCGTTGCTTGAAGTCTTAGAACCAGGAGAATTCAGAACGAAGTTCTTATCTTCGGATGCCGATATCAGAACGGATATTCCTGGTTACAACATTTACAGGAAAGGGAAGTTGGAAGGTCAGGTCAAGGATATAAAAAGCCTCTGGGAAAAGGATCTTGTCACTTTTCTTTTGGGTTGCAGTTTTTCCTTTGAAGAGGCAATGCTCCGGTCGAAGATCCCCGTCCGCCATATCGAAGAGGAGAAAAACGTCCCGATGTTCATCACCAATATCCCTTGCAAACGCGCTGGAGTTTTTCGTGGGCCAATGGTTGTTACGATGAGACCCATTCCATCAAATAAAATGACCAAGGCGGTTCAAATTACCTCACGCTATGCTTCAGTGCACGGCGCGCCGATTCATATTGGTGATCCCTCGATGATAGGAATCAAAAGTCTCAGAAAACCCGACTTTGGAGATCCAGTAACTGTTAAGAAGGGAGAAGTTCCTGTCTTCTGGGCTTGCGGCGTGACGCCGCAGGTTGTTGTGATGGAGGCCAAACCTGATCTCTGTATCACGCATGCACCCGGCCACATGTTCATCTCGGATCTGCTCAATGAAGAATTAGCCACCCTCTAAAATCAGAGAGTAAGTCACTGGCCATTAAGTCATTGGTCACTACATAAATAATACGGGGATGGCTTTTGAAGATTGAGAGATTACTTAGAGGGATCAAGAGAGATGAATTGATCAAACTTACACAGGATTTGATCCGATTTCCGAGTACCAGGAACCCAAGGAAGGAGGCAATGGAGGAGAAAGTGGCCCCATTTCCTCTCCCATCTTCTGGAGGAGATAGGAAACCCAAGCCTTGTTTTGTAAATACGTGATTGCAAGACCTGACCTTTCTCTCCCTACATTCTTGATGAGATGATAGACATCCTTGCTCAAGAAAAACTTAGTAATGAGATTAATCTGGATTTCGCCTGTCCATCCCTCGAACCACGGGCTTTTGAAAATGATAGCAATAGCGGCTACAAAGGCGGCCAAGACGCATATTTTGAACATCTTATGAATCTTTCACGGTAACCCACCCAAAACTTCACTGAATTTTTGAAGCAGCTAAAAAATGTGCTTCCCGTAAGGGAAAGTCTCGTTTCCTATTGTGCGCTCGGCAGCACCCATTGCCGGCCAGTCAGGCGTTTTGGCCTTCCTTGAAGCTTTTAGCTTTGAGCTTATCGTCGCTCTCAATGACTTAGTAACCTAATAACCCAATATCCAGAAGCCTTTGGGCTTTGAACTTTCAGCTCTTAGTGACTCACTGACCTAATGACTCAATGATTATGTAACTTGCTAGCTTGTTGAATGTTGAGACGCGACCCCGTCTCTTACACCTACTTTCCTTCTTCTTTGTAAATAATCCGGAAAGTTTCTTCGTAGATCCGCTCCCGAGGACCGATGACCACAAGCTCAATCTGCCCAGGTTCTTTGATCCTGTAGATGATTCTGAAAGAACTGATTCGAAAGCTTCTCAACCCCGATAGTTCATCCATCAGCGCTTTACCCGAATAGGGCTCAGATAAAATGATTTTTAAAGAGGCTTTAATCTTTTTCTTTAGGGATGGATGCATTGTTCTGATCAGTTCTTGAAGGTCTTTTGGTGCAACAAGTTTGTACATGCGGCAATCTTACCTTATTCCCCGAGCAATTCCTCAAGTGTATAAAGCTTCGTCCTTTTCTTTTTTAAGGCTCTAAGGCCTTTCTTTATCTCCTTCATCAAGGCTGAGTCCGATCGAATAGCGACCGTTTCCTTCAGACTCTCAAACTCTTCCGGACTGACCAACACAGCGGCCGGACGACCGTTCTTAGTAATCAGAACCTCTTCATCGGTCGCGTTGACTGTTTCGATCAATCCACTCAGTTTCATCTTTGCCTCGGAGACAGATAAGGCTTTCATAATTTTAACCTCCATTTGGGTTGACCAGAATTTAGACTATTCTAACAAATGGTACCGAGGATGTCAAACAGTTTCCAGGGTGATGAGTCATTTGGCGGCTTTTTCATAGAGCACTTTCCCTTCTTTCAGAGCCGGGTAGATAATTGTCCCGATTTGGTTCTTATATTTTTCTAACTCGTCCGGCGTGACGACAATGACATCTACCGGCAGATCAATCCCGACAAGAGCCAGGTCGATCTCATTTGCCTTCTTTCGCTTGGAGCCTTCTAGCAGCATCACCACAAGGACATCAGCGTCGCTGTCCTCTCCTGCTGTTCCGCGAGCGAAAGACCCAAACAGGATGACCTTTTCGGGGCGGAATCGGTTTACGATTCTTCTCACCATCTCGTCGATTTTCTGATTTACTGCCTCCCTTTGTTTATTCATTCTTATCCCCTCCTTCATCTTGGCACCGCTAATAACATGGCATCCAGTAACCTCTTTTCTTCACTTTGTTTAGGATATAACGGTGAGAGGGCATTGGCAAGCCTTAGGAAGTCGGCAGCGCACAATGCCGGCCAGTCAGGCAGCTTGAGCTTTCAGCTTTGAGCTTATCGTCGCTCTCAATGACTTAGTAACCTAATCACTCAATAACCAATGAGTGACTCAATAACCCAATGACCCGATGACTTACGGGGTTACGCTCTTGCGCTTTGCTTCAGGGCAGGGCCAATTTTTTTATGGATGCCAGCATTTAATTTCTGCATTTGTTACGTGTCAA
>DASPPQ010000069.1:0-3445 GCA_035625415.1 Thermodesulfobacteriota bacterium | reverse complement strand
TCAAAATTTATCTTATTTTAACCTGTGAGATTGGGATGTCAACCCTGCGCCTTCTTTAACGGGATAAACGTTTTGTGGAGGATAAAACTTTATGCCCCCGGAAGTCAAGGCGTGCCTGTCCGGGCCCGGTGGGATGTTTGGGTCGGTACACGATCTACCGATTTGCCGAGTGTGTCTGTTATAATACCACAGGGGTACGGGGTTCAAATGGATCTCAAAACGGAAGTGTTGATCGTAGGGGGCGGCGCAACCGGTACTGGAATCTCCCGGGATTTGGCCTTAAGAGGAATTCCCTCTATTTTGATTGAAAAAGGAGACCTGGCTTCCGGTGCCTCGGGTAGAAATCACGGACTCTTTCACAGCGGCGGAAGATATGCCGTCTCGGATCCTGAAGCCGCTCGAGAATGCATCACCGAAAATAGCATTCTTAGAAAGATTGCCCCCCACTGCATTGAAGAAACAAACGGCTTTTTTGTCTCTCTCCCAGAGGATGGCCTCGACTTCAGAGATAAATTTCTTCGAGCCTGCGAAAGGGTTGGAATTCAAACCACCCTTCTCACTCAGGACGAAGCCCTTGCATCGGAGCCTGAACTCAATCCCAACCTTCTCAGCGCGGTGAAGGTGCCGGACGGAGGAATCGATCCTTTCACCTTAGTCTTAGAAAATGCCAAGGATGCGGAGCTGCATGGTGCAAAAATCCTCCTCCATACGGGAATCACTTCTCTGGTTCTGGATGGGGACAGGGTGACGGGAGCAAAGATAAAAGATCTGATCCGAGGCGAAGAATGTACCATAAAGGCTTCGTATGTCGTTAACGCCACCGGAGCGTGGGCAAATCAAGTCCTGAAACTCGCCGGGCTTCGTATCGGTATGGCCCTCTCCAAGGGATCAATGCTGATCACCAACACCAGGCTCAATCAAGGCGTGATCAATCGCTGCCGGCCCCCTTCCGATGCGGATATCGTGGTCCCGAACGATACCGTATCTATTCTTGGAACCACATCCATCCGTTTGGAAGAGGTTGAGCATTTTGAAATCACTCCTTACGAAGTCTCTCTCTTAGTTCGGGAAGCATCAAAGATGATCCCTGCCATCAGAGAAACCCGGTTCATCCGGGCCTATGCAGGCATCCGGCCGCTCTTCCTCTCCGAAGAAAAGGCCGATGATCGTGCTATCAGCCGGGGGTTTATGTTGATTGACCATGGGAAGAGGGACGGGATACAAAACCTGATCACCATCACGGGCGGCAAACTGGTGACCTATCGGTTGATGGCCGAGAGAACTTCTGACCTCATCAGCCAAAAGATGGGAACGGATATACCCTGTTCGACTCATCTGAATCCGCTTCCGGGTACAAGCCGACCTACCGGGTTTAAAGACCGATTTAAACAATTCTCAGCAGCCAGGGGCGAGACCCTCTGCGACTGTGAACTGGTTCCAAGGAAAGAAGCCGAAGAGCTTTTGGGGACCGAAAAGCCAAGAGACTTTCAAGACATCCTTCACCGGACACGTCTCGCCAAAGGGACTTGCCAGGGAGGTTTTTGTGTCTACCGGTTTTTGGGGATCCTTCACGATTTAAGAATGATCGAAGGAGATTCCAATAAAATACTGAAGGGATTCCTTGAGGAGCGATGGAAGGGGATCCGCCCGGTCCTCTGGGGGACAGCGGTCAAAGAAGAAGAATTAATTGAATACATTTACAAGGGAATCTTCAACTTATAGTCATTCAGTCACTAAGTCATTTGGTAGCTGACCTCAAAAACTTAAATCTTTGTCACACAATGCCTTAATGCCTTAATGACTTATTGACTTATTCGATTTATGCATTACGATCTCATCGTCATAGGAATGGGACTCTCAGGACTGATGGCAGCTAAAACGGCTGTAGCAGCCGGCCAGAAAGTCCTCATCGTTGGAAAGGGGATGGGCTCCCTCTGCCTCTTCTCAAACTCGATCGATGTGTTGGGGAGACTTCCGACAGCAACGAAGATGGCAGACGCCCTTTCCCAATGGATCGAAGACCATCCCTTACACCCTTATTCCAAAGCGGGTCTAAAAAACATTGAGGAAGCCCTCTCTTCCTTTCTTTCTCTATTTCCGCCGCCTTATTCTTTTCAAACGATTGACAATAGGAACTGCCTCCTTCCGACGGGTGCGGGAACACTTCGGCCCACCTATCTCATCCCCATTAGCATGGTTGGAGGAATCTCGGTCGACGGGGGGCGTGCACTCATCGTCGGGTTTAAAGGCTTCAAGGATTTCTATGCCCATTATGTGGCTGACCAGCTAAGGTGTCGTGGGATTGACCTTCAGCTTCCCGATCCCTTTTACCAGGAACCTACTGCTGCTGCCCTGGCAAGGCTGACGGAGAAGAAATCTTTTAGAGAGAACATCGGCAGAGAGATTAAGAAACAACTTCTGGATGAAACCCGGCTCGGTCTCCCTGCCCTTTTAGGAACGCACGATCCGGTTCAGGTCATGGATGATTTAGAGGCGATCGTTGGCGCAAAGGTTTTTGAAATTCCTACCCTCCCCCCATCTATTCCCGGGATGAGAATATTCAACCGTTTTAAGGGATGGCTGATCCGGAAAGGTGTCTCCTTTCTCTTAGGCTATTCTGTTTCAAAGGCAGCCCTGAGAGGAAAAAGGTGTGAAGGGATTGAGGTACTTCATCCTCCTGTCATCACTTCCCACTCTGCTGACCGATATATCCTTGCCACAGGACGTTTTATCGGTGGAGGTCTGAAGGCCGATGGCGAGAAGGTCTTTGAGCCGATATTCAATATACCTCTTCTTCAACCTCCATCAAGAGAGGATTGGTTTAGAAACTCTTTTTTCAATGACCTCCCGCATCCAATTCATGAGGCCGGTATTCTAACCGATGCGTCGTTTCAGCCGGTCGGCGAAAGCGGAGATACGATCTTAGAAAATGTTTGGGCGGCTGGCTCCATCTTAGCCCATCATCACTGCCTCGACGAGAAATCCAGGGAAGGGATCGAGATTGCCACAGGATATGCAGCTGCAAAGAATGCTTTAGGCAGTTAAAATTTATGTTGCCCAAATCCCGAGCCCTGTACCTAATATGGCGGAGGGCAAGTACCAAATGAACCATAATGTTCCAAGCTCAAATTCTAGAACAAGAATGGCTTGGGGAATTGGGATTTGGTATTTGTCTGGGCTTTGTAATTTGGAATTTGGGGTTTCATATGATGAGCCTTCGCCATTAGTGACCCGGTTGAATTATGGCATTGGAAAAAAGCAACTGGCCTAAGACCAACTCCGATGTTTGTATTCGCTGCGCTGCCTGCACGGCTGTTTGCCCTGTGTCGCGGGTGACCCCAGAATTTCCGGGCCCGAAGCAGGCGGGCCCCGGCGCTGAGCGATTTCGGACACTGGACGAGCCATCTGAGGACAAATGGATTGACCTCTGCATTGGATGCCACCT
>DASPPQ010000068.1:0-87921 GCA_035625415.1 Thermodesulfobacteriota bacterium | reverse complement strand
TTTAGGGGAGAGAAAACGATGAGCACCGAATCAGAGCCGAAGGCTACAGAAAAACAGGGGAGGAATGGAGCGGGCGCCGCAGTGGATGACCAGACCGGCAAGAGCCATGTTGAGTTTACATCGATCGCACTCAAGGGGCTTCTTATTATCGCCCTTTTTTACACCCTCTATTTCGCTCGTACTTTATTCCTGCCATTCACGTTGGCCTTACTCCTTAATTTTCTGCTGAGGCCAGTCGTTCGGGCACTCAAAAAGATCAAAATTCCAGAGTTAGCAGGAGCCGCTTTAGTTTTAATCGCACTGCTCGGGAGTGCAGGGTACGGAATGGTCAGACTTTCCGCACCCGCCGCCGAATGGATCGACAAAGCCCCTGAGAGCCTCCACCAGATCGAGTCAAAGGTCGGTTTTTTGCGCACGCCTTTGGAACGGGTAAACAACGCGGTTGAAGAGTTGAAAAGAATTACGAGAATGGGTACGGAAAAGAAACCTGAAGTTGAGATACACCCTCCCGGTATCGCCGATGCTGTTTTGTCCGGTACGAGGGAAGTTATCGTTAAGAGTTCGGTAATGTTTATCCTTCTCTACTTCCTTCTCGCTTCGGGGGACTTATTTTTACGGAAGTTGATTAAACTCTTTCCCGGACTTGACAAAAAAAAACAGATCGTGAAAATTACTCGCGAAGTCGAACACCATACCTCCCGCTACCTTTATACCGTAACTGTGATCAATATCTTTATGGGGATTTCAGTCGGTCTCGCCATGTACTTCATCGGGTTGCCCAACCCCGTGCTCTGGGGGGTGATGGCCGGATTTCTCGTTTTCCTTCCGTATATCGGGCCTTTGATCGGCATCTCAGTCGTAACGGTGGTAGCATTCCTCACGTTTGATAGCGTCGGCCGGGTACTGCTGGCACCGGCCATCTACATTGCCCTGGAGACAATTCAGGGTCAAATTGTCACTCCTATGCTGCTCGGGTTGCGTTTCACCCTTAATCCCGTAGTGATTTTTGTATGGCTAATTTTTTGGGGGTGGATGTGGGGCATCGTTGGCGCGATGCTGGCATTTCCTATGTTAGCTATCTTTAAGATACTTTGCGATCATATCGAACCCCTCGCACCGATTGGCGAATTTCTCGGAAGATAGCAGCTTTATTTTACCGCGATAGCGCAATTATTATCACTACTCCACCCAATATAAACCTATACCAGGCGAATGGTAAGAAATTTTTGGTTTGAACATACCGAAGCAGAAAACCAATACTCATTATGCCGGTAACACAAGAGACCAGCATCCCCGTCGCAAAATTTACAGTAATCAGAGACGAATTCGAAATCACCTCCGGCAGTTTCACCATAGCAGCGCCGAAGATGATGGGAGCTGACAACAAGAACGAAAACCTGGCTGCCCCTTCTCTGGTCGTTCCCGTCAGCAGTCCTGTCGTCATCGTAATGCCCGAACGGGAAACCCCCGGAATGATCGCCAGCGCCTGCGATATCCCGATCAGGATGCTTGTCCTAAAAGTGATATGGGTCATCTCTATATTCTTGGCGCTTCTGCGATCTGCCCAGTAAAGAAAAATGCCCATCACGATCAACATCGCGGCAATAAGAACAGGGGATCTGAAGACAGTTTCGGCCTTTTTTTCGAAAAAAAATCCCGCAGCCGCTCCAGGCACACTTGCCGCAACCAAATACCAAAACAATCGCCCTGTTACACTTCGAGCATCTGTAAAGCCTTTTATGATTAATTGCCACCAGTCCTTCCAGAAGTAAATGACGACGGCAACAAGCGTGCCGATATGCAGGGCGACATCGAAAGTAAGCCCGGGATCCTTCCACATGAAAAGCCAGGGAATCAGGACTAAATGGGCTGAACTGGATATGGGCAAGAATTCTCCCAGACCTTGGGCCAATCCGAGTATGACTGCTTGCAGTAAAGTCAATTCCACCTCCTGGCTTGGAATCACAAAAGAAACACCATGAAATTGCTTTCAGGGACCTGCCCGCGCGACTATTAATAATCGATCCCGGGCTGCGGTTCAATCCCCTTGCTAAAGGCGTGCTTCACTTCCTTAATTTCGCTGACCGTATCCGCTAGCTCGACCACTTGAGGATGGGCGTCCCGTCCGGTCAAAACAAGATGCATCAAACGGGGCTTGCGTCGGATGATTTCTAAGACCTGTTCCAGATCCACCAGTCGAAGGTGCAGAGCGTTGTTGATTTCATCCAATATAAGAATATCTTCCCGGCCTGATTCCATTTTCTGATGCGTTAATTTGATCGCCTCCTGAGCATTCGCTCTGTGTTCTTTGTAAGGATAGGGATTTCCCTGAATACCGCAAAACCCTTTGCCAGTGGAAATCAGCTCCACCTCGCAACCCATCTTCTTTACGCCATCCCATTCACCTGCATAGATATCACCCTTCATGAACTGGATGATACAGACCCTCATGTTGTGACCGCATGCCCGAACCGCAATACCGAGACCGGATGTCGTCTTTCCCTTACCGTTGCCTGTAATCACAACGACAAGCCCTCTCCTCTCTTTTGGGACCAATCGAGTTACCTCCATTGCCGTAACCTCCCCCTCAAATGGTCGAACTCACGAGGCCTATTCGACAATGACTTCGCAAAACTGAAATATCATGGCAGTTGAAGTTCCCCTTCTTTCAACACCTAAATGGCTAGGTCCGTTGCTTAACACATTGTTATAATATCACGGGGATATACATTAAAACATAATGTAAACCCTTAATATGAGGCAGCGAATAAAGCAAAGCCCTTGTAGCCCAAATCAGTCACCCCCGCCGCGGGCACGTTAGAGCTACAAGGGCTTTTATTCATTGACTCCCATCGCCGTACCCCTGGACAGATGCCGAAAGACCCATTGCCTCCTGCTTATATTTAACATCTAATCTATTCTCGATGTCAAATCAATTCTAATCTTCTCAAAATTCTCTCTAACTTTCTTTCAGTGTAAAATAATTCCCGCAGGTCAAAATTGTTTTCTCGTCCCCCATTCTCTAACTCTAACTTTTACACCTTTTAGTTAGAGCCAATCATTGGAGGGAGAAATTTCAAGGTCCGCGATGCTGGATAAGAAGAATCCCCCAAAAAATACCTTAAGATTTCCACCCAAATACAGTGAATTCCCCATTTACGATATCAACCCTTTTCCCGTAGATTACTATTACATACGCATCAATATATTTTAGCTCTGATCTCTCTCCGTTGGGGACCGTCTCTTAATATGATTTACCGAATACGCGCACACAATATGTTGTAGGGGCTCAATTCATTGAGCCCTATTAGGGGGCTTGATGAATCAAGCCCCCTACAATTGCGACATAGTCTCTCGATGGGGAGCGTTAGGGAGAGGGATATAATGAAAACGTCGTTCACCATAAAGCTAATCATTTTGCTGATAGGATTCTTTGTTTTCGGCAACACTGTCAGTGGTCACATGGAGCATGAGCAACCGAAAGATCTTTCCGGAATCGGGATTGATGAAAAATTGGGACAACTCGTCCCCCTTGATCTGACGTTCCATGATGAGAACGGCATTGCCGTTAGTCTAAGACAACTGATTCATACCCCCACCATTGTCACTCCAGTCTACTTACATTGCCCGAATGTCTGTAGTTTACTGTTGCAAAATTTGGCAGATGCTCTGGATAAGTTGCCCGCCGAACCTGGCAAGGAATATACCGTTCTAACCATCAGTTTTGATGAAACGGAAAAGCCAGATCTTGCCCTGCAAAAGAAAAAAACTTATCTAAAAATGATCCAAAAACCTTTCCCTGCGGATGTCTGGAGATTCTTGACAGGAGACAAAGAGAATATTCGTAAACTGACGGATGCCATAGGTTTCCATTTCAAAAGAGTGGGGGAAGATTTTGAACATCCAGTATCGTTAGTTATCCTCGCCCCTAATGGAAAGGTTGTCCGCTACATGTACGGCGCGGACCCCCTCCCCTTCGATCTTAAGCTGGCGTTCGTAGAAGCTTCTCAGGGAAGGATTGGGCCCACCATTGTGAGGGTGGTTCGCTTCTGCTTCCGTTACGATCCAAAAGCCAACAAACTCGTCTTCAACATGTTGAGAGTTACTGGAACCATCACCCTATCTTTTGCGATATTATTTGTCGTATTCCTTCTTTTCAAAGGGAGAAGACAGCGTCTTAAAGAGGAGCAACAGGTATGACGTCGGACGGAGCTACGGGGGGCATTGCCCCAAGAACCAGTTTTTATAATAACCAAGGGCGATATCACGGAATCCTTTCATGGATTCTCACCCTAGACCACAAGAGAATCGGCCTTCTTTACTTCATTTTTGTCATCGCCTTCTTTTTTAGTGGAGTTGTCCTGGGATTCTTCATGCGTCTGGAGATGATTGCACCCGGAGGGGCCATCATGAAACCTCAGACATACAATTCCCTCTTCACGCTGCACGGGATCATTATGATCTTTCTGGTCGTCATCCCGGCCATCCCGACCATTTTTGGAAATTTCTTCCTTCCAATCCAGATCGGCGCAAGGGATGTCGCTTTTCCGAAAATCAACCTCCTTTCCTGGTGGCTTTACATTACCGGGGCAGGCGTGGTCTTTATTTCTGTCTTCACCGGCCAAGGGCCTCCTGATACAGGATGGACATTCTATGCGCCGTATAGTCTGCGGACGACCGTCAACGTCCCGCTTGCAGTTTTTGGTGTCTTTATTTTAGGCATGTCCTCTATTCTGACGGGTATTAACCTTGTGACAACGACTCACAGACTAAGGGCTCCCGGAATGACCTGGAGGCGTCTGCCCCTTTTTGTCTGGGGAATCTACTCAACGTCATGGGTTCAAATTCTTGCTACACCGGTGATCGGAATTACAATGGTTCTCATCTTTCTCGAAAGATTTTTTGGAGTAGGCGTGTTTGATCCGGCCAAGGGAGGTGACCCTATTCTTTACCAACATATGTTTTGGATCTATTCACACCCCGCGACTTATATCATGATCCTTCCTGCAATGGGGATCGTCTCGGATGTGGTTCCCGTGTTTGCCAGGAAGAAGATTTTTGGATATATGGCGATCGCCCTTTCGGGCATGGCCATCGCTGCGGTGGGATCCCTCGTTTGGGGCCATCATATGTTCGTGAGCGGACAGAGCGATTTTGCTGACCTCCTCTTCTCTCTTCTCACCTTTTTGGTAGCCATTCCCAGCGCAATCAAAGTCTTCAATTGGGTTGCGACACTCCACAAAGGCTCTATTGTCATCGAGCCTCCTCTCCTCTTTTGTCTCTCTTTTATCTTCCTCTTTTCGATAGGGGGGCTTACAGGCTTGATCCAGGGGGCCCTGGCACCCAATGTCCACCTCCACGATACGTATTGGATCCCGGCCCATTTTCACTACATTATCTTTGGCGGAATGGGATTCGGTCTTTTTGCCGCTTTCCATTACTGGTTCCCCAAGATGTTTGGCCGCATGTACAGCCGAAAAATGGCCATACGCGCATGGGTCATCATGTTGATCGGATTCAATATGTTCTATTTTTCCATGCTCCTGCTAGGCTGGGAAGGGATGCCCCGGAGATATTATGATTATCTTCCCCAATTCCGAACCCTCCACCTGACAGCAACATTCGGCTCGTGGATTCTTATCGCCGGCCTAATCATCATGTTTGCCAATCTATTCCACGGGCTTTTCAAAGGCGAAAAAGCTGAAGACAATCCTTGGGACGGAGTGACGCTTGAATGGCAGATCCCTTCCCCGCCTCCAACTGAGAACTTTGAAAAAATCCCGGTTATCCAACATGGCCCTCATGATTTTAAGGAGCTTGAACATAATGGATGAAGCACGAGAGGCTGTCTTTGAAGAGACCAGGGAGGATACCAGCGCCAAGCTGGGTATGTGGCTTTTCATTCTGTCCGAACTTCTCCTCTTTGGAGGGATGTTCATCCTCTACTCTGCCTACCGCTATAAAGACCCCGTCAATTTTCATCATGCCTCGAGGCAACTGGAGATCCTTCTCGGCACGTTAAACACCATTATCCTCCTGACCAGCAGCTTATGCGTAGCAGCCTCCATCACAGCCCTCCGAAAGGGCGAGCGCAGATTGTCAATGGTCTTGCTGATGGCTACAATCGCTCTTGGCCTCCTCTTTCTCGGGAACAAGGGCTTTGAATGGGGCGGTAAAATTGAACATGGTATTTATCCGAATTCTCCGACCCTATTGGCCCGTGCGAAGGGGGAGATTCTTTTTTTCGGCCTTTACTATGTGATGACAGGTCTCCACGGACTCCATGTGCTCGTGGGGGTCTGCATCCTCTCTGTAATGTTAATTCTCATTGACAAAAACAGGCTTAACCAGATGCGCTTCATTCCCTTGGAAAATGCGGGATTATACTGGCACCTGGTCGATATCATCTGGATCTTTCTATACCCCCTGTTCTATCTGATTACGTAATCCCCCCCACCCCCCTTTTAGTAAAGGGGGGAGTAGGGGGATTTACGGAGGAACTTGAATTGAAGCCTGAAGAAGAGTCCCATGGTACAAGGTATCGAACCTATGTCCTTGTCTGGGTGGGGTTGGTCATCCTGACAGGAACGACGCTTAGCGTTGCAGGAATGGCACTTGGCGGCTGGACCATTCTCATCGCTTTGGCGATCGCAGGAACGAAGTCCGGACTGGTTCTAAATTACTTCATGCACCTCAGATCCGAAAGACTTCTCATCTTTAAGGTCATTATCCCTCTTGTCATGGCCGTTTTTCTCGTCTTTATCCTTTTGACCTTTTCAGACCTGGCCTTTCGAGGGGGTGTGAAATGATTTTCTCAGGAGCCACAGGCTTATCCGGAAGAGTTGTCGATAACGTCTTTCTATATATCCTCTTGATCTGTGTTCTTCTTCTGGGACTCATCACATTTTTGATGGTCTATTTCTTAATTCGTTACCGTCGAGAAAAACACCCCAAGCCGGTTGACATTGAAGGGAGCACCTGGCTGGAAGTGACCTGGACAGTCATACCGACGCTGATCGTTCTAACGATGTTCTACTACGGGCTGACAGGCTTCGAGTTCTTGAAGAAAGTTCCTCCGGGAGCGATGCCAATAAAGGTGATCGCCCGTCAGTGGTCCTGGCTGTTTCAGTACGAAAACGGAACTCAAGACACGGAATTAAGGGTTCCCGTCGGGAAGCCGGTCAAACTGGTAATGAATTCACTCGATGTTATCCATGGTTTTTATATCCCCGCCTTCCGGATCAAACAGGATGTCGTTCCTGGAATGACAAACTATCTGTGGTTTCAGCCGACAGAAGTGGGGACATTTGATGTTCTGTGTTCGCAGTATTGCGGCCTCGAACACTCTCACATGCTTACAAAAATAGTCGTCCTCCCCGAAGAGGAGTTTACAAAGTGGTATCAGACTAAGAAAGAAGAAGTGGCGTTGAAGGGTCCCCCTCAAGGACCCAGGGTTTATCAGGAGAAGGGATGCTTTGCCTGTCACAGCACCGACGGAACGCCACGGGTGGGACCAAGTTTTAAGGGTCTTTTCGGAAAAAAGGAAGAGGTCACAAGTGGTGGGAAGAAGGAGGTAGTAGTCGTTGATGAGACTTTCATCCGCAAATTCATATCCGAGCCTAACGTGGTCCACGTTGAAGGATACCCACCTATCATGCCTAAAATAGGCCTAACCGAGGAGGAACTGAACGCACTCGTCGAATTCATAAAGAGTTTGAAAGGATGATTGTGCAGGCGCTACGAAATGTCAGGGAGATTTCGAAGGATAGAGCCTACGTATGGAGAGAGTGGTTCGCTATCCTCCCTGACCTCGCAAAAATAAGGATCTCTCTCCTTGCAACGCTTACCGCGGCAACAGGGTATCTTCTTGCAAAGGGAAAGATCACAATCCATATGCTGGTGCCAACGGTGGCGGTTTTCCTTCTCGCATGCGGTTCGAGCGCGCTCAATCAATATCAAGAAAGAGAAATAGACAAACTGATGGATAGGACAAAATCAAGGCCCATCCCTTCTGGAAGATTGAATCCTGAGACGGCTCTCCGGATTTCTCTAAGCCTGATTCTTTCAGGGGCTCTCATCCTCCTTCTCGGAGCCGGAGAACCGGCATTGGCTTTAGGTCTCTTTGCCGTCCTCTGGTACAACTTGATCTATACCCCTCTGAAGCAGAAAATAGCGTTTGCAGCGGTGCCCGGGGCCCTGGTGGGCGCCATTCCCCCGGTTTTGGGATGGGTAGCAGGGGCGGGGAACATCCTTGATCCCCGGATCTGGGGAGTCGCTCTCTTCTTCTTTATCTGGCAGGTGCCTCACTTCTGGCTCCTTCTTCTGGATTGTTCAAAAGATTACGAGAGGGTCGGGTTTCCTTCCATCATAAAGATCTTCTCGACGAAACAGATCAAACGGATCATCTTCACATGGCTTTTGGCGACAGGAGTTTCTTCTCTGATCATTCCTCTATTCGGACTTCTGAATTATTTTTTCTGCTATCTTCTATTAGTGGCTGCAGCGTGTTGGCTGTTTTGGAGTGCCATCATTTTTCTAAGTTCTCATGACAATAAACGCTTGTTAAGGATCACCTTCATGAAATTGAATATTTATGCCGTCCTCGTCATCTCACTCCTTTCCTTAGACAGGTTGCTGAGTTAGTGATTTGAACTGGTGAAGCGTTGGTGGCCGATTTTGAGTTGACAGACTTTGACGTTTGAGAATAAACTGAAACTATGAAGAAGATTGGCTTTCTTGTGGTGGTCCTCGTGATTCTTCTTACCATCACTGTTGCATGGCATCGTTTCCGGGTCCCAATGAAATCTCTAATTTTCTTTGTCTTCCCGATTCTAAAAAGTGAGCCTGTCGATCAACCCGTCCGCTTCAATCATATCCACCACAAAGAAGTGGCCAGGTTGAACTGTATTTTCTGCCACTCGCATGCCAGCGAACACCGTGCTGCCGGGATTCCAAACATCGAACTCTGTCGAGCCTGCCATTCGAGTGATGCAATCAGTAAGAGGCCTGAGGCGCTAAAAGTGGTTGAATACGTGAAAGCGAATAAGAGAATTCCCTGGAATCGGATGTACGAGCTTCCGAAATTTGTCGTCTTCCCTCACTGGATTCATATCCAGGGCCAAATCGATTGCTCCACCTGTCACGGGGTCACGGGTGTCAGTGATACCCCTGTAAGAATGGTTGATCGATTGTATATGGAGTGGTGCCTGGACTGCCACAAGAGAAAAGGAGCCGCGACGGATTGCTATGCATGCCACTCCAGTTAAGCGCGCAGCGCATAGCGAGAGCATAGAGATACGGAAGCACCAAATTCCAAACGCCAAATTTCGAATAAATTTTCCAATCGCTCAAATTGGAAATACAATGTGTTCGGTCATTGGAAATTCGAAATTGGTGCTTATTTGCGATTTGAAATTTGTGATTTGGGATTTTAAACGCGGCGCTCTATGCGAATTCGGATTAGGCAGTGAACATTAATAGAAGAACATTGTTAAAATTGATCGGTGCGGCGACCTTTGGGATGGCCCTGTCAGACGAACTCCTTCATGCCTTGCCCAAAGAAGGGGAATGGGTTCCTTACGAAGAGTACTGGTCGACAGGAATCTGCCTCCAGTGTCCGAGTGGCTGTGGTCTCCGCATACGCTCAGTCAATCATTGGCCAGTCAAGCTGGAAGGAATAAAAGATTACCCGATCAATCGAGGGCGTCTCTGTCCAAAAGGTCAATCAGGGCTTCAAGTCCTTTATGATCCCGATCGAATCCAGCAGCCCATGATAAGAAGAGGGAAGCGTGGAGAGGGGAATTGGGAGAAGATCTCCTGGGAGGAAGCAATTGGTCTTGTCACCCGGAGGTTGAAGGCCATTCGTCTGGAGGGGAGACCTCACCATCTGATGGTGTTGGGAGGAAGATATCGCGGTCACATGGCCGAACTCATGGCAAGGTTCGTCGAAGCCTTCGGTTCTCCAAACCATCTTGGAAATCCCGCCAGGGGCTCCGAGGGTATTCTGAAAGGTCATCTCTTCACGATGGGTGTAAGAGACTTTTTGGCTATCCACTGGGAAGAAGTAAATTATGTCCTCTCCTTTGGAGCGAGCCTTCTGGAGGCATCGAGGCCTTCAATCAGAAATCTTTGGGGCTATGGGTTTCTAAGGAGAGGCAGACCAGGAGTCAGGGGGAAACTTGTCCAGATTGAGCCGAGATTCTCCATCACAGCATCGAAGGCGGACCAGTGGATCCCTGTTCGGCCTGGGACAGACGGAGCGCTGGCCCTGGGAATTGCCCACTGGATCATCAAGGAGAAAAAATACGATCATCAATTTCTTGATCGCCATACATTTGGGTTTGAGGATTGGAGGGACAGTGACGGAAAGACTCACATGGGTTTTAAGACCCTGGTGCTCAGAGAATATTCACCTAAGCAGGTTTCTTCTTTCACGGGGGTCCCTGAAGAGATCATTATTCGGATCGCCAAAGAATTTTCTTCTCACCCGCCCGCCATTGCCGTCACAGGACGGGGGGTGGGTATGCAGACCAATGGAACTTATTCACAAATGGCTGTAGATAGCCTTAACGCCCTCGTTGGGTCGATCGATACCCGTGGAGGTCTTTTGCTCCAGAGAAAGCCTCCTTTTCAGAACTGGCCTGCCGTTCAGAGGGATGCAGTTGCATTAAGGGGTCTTTCCCAACTGCGCATAGATCGAGCCGGAAGCACTCCCTTCCCTTTCGCCACGGAGCTTCCTTCTGCACTTCCGGAGAAAATCCTGAAGGGAGAACCCTACCCTGTTGATACACTTTTCCTTTATTATACCAATCCTGTCTTCAGCCTTCCCCAACCTGAGAAATTTGAGAAGGCATTAGAGAAGATTCCTTTTATCGTCAGTTTCTCCCCGTTTATGGATGAGACGACGATGCTCTCCGATCTTGTCCTCCCCGACGGAACCTATTTCGAACGCTGGCAGGATGACCATGTTGAACCAGGCTTGGGATTCCCTATGTTTGGATTAAGGAGCCCCACCATTGACCCTCCTCTCCATGATGTTAGAAATACAGGCGATGTCATCATCGAAATCGCAAAAGGCTTGGGGGGAACCGTCGCGAAGTCTTTTCCCTGGAAAGATTTTCAAGAGGCTTTGAAAGAGGCGATCAAGGGCGTTTTCGCGTCCAAACGAGGCTCCATCAAGGCAGAAGACTTTGATGAATTCTGGAAGACTTTAATTGAGCGAGGCGGCTGGTGGGATTCCCTCTACCCTTTTGGAGAATGGAAAAGGAAATTCAACACCCCTTCTGGGAAGTTTGAATTCTATTCCTTGGGGATGGAGCGAGGCTTGCAAGAGATCTCCAAAAAAAATTCGGAAGATATAGATTACATTTTGGGGGAGTTGAAGGTTGAAGCAAGGGGGGACAGAGCCTTTCTTCCCCATTACGAAAAACCGAGATGGGTGGGAGAAGAAAGGGAATACCCCTTCCATCTCATCGACTATAAGCTGATGACCATGGCAGAAGGAAGAGGAGCAAATCAACCCTATCTCCAAGAGATCGTCGGGCCCCATCTCTATGAGAGGTGGGAATCGTGGGTCGAGATCAATCCGCAAACTGCACAAAAAATGGGCATCAAAGACGGAGACCTGATCTGGGTGGAGTCGATGGCAGGGAAGCTGAAAGCGAAAGCGAGGCTCTTCCCCGGGACGCACCCAAAGCACATCCATATTCCTTACGGACAGGGCCACAAGGCCTATGGCCGGTGGGCAAGGGGGCGAGGGATCAATCCAAATGAGCTTCTTGCGAGAGAGTACGATCATCTGGGTGGATTTGTCTCTTATTTTTCATCCAGGGTGAAGGTGTATAAAGTCACATAGTCCTGTAGTGTTATGGTCGAATGGTCAATTGACAATAAGACCCTTGAATGAAAAAACTATGAGACTGTAAGACAAAAAGACTAAGAGACAGGATTCATGATGTATCGCTGGGGAATGGTGATTGATTTAGATAAATGCACCGCCTGTCAGGCCTGCGTCGTGGCCTGCCGCCAGGAGAATAATATTCCCATTATGGGAGAAAAATACGCCAAACTGGGAAGGGCAAAATTCTGGATGAATCTCATCCATGAGATCAAGGGAGCCTATCCCAATGTGGAGATGCGCTTCAATCCCCTGCCTTGCATGCATTGTGATAAACCGCCCTGTACCAAGGTCTGCCCTGTTGAAGCCACCTACAAAAATCCGGAAGGCATTGTCGCACAAGTCTATTCCCGTTGCATCGGGGTGAGGATGTGTATCTCCAACTGCCCTTATACGGTGCGTTATTTCAACTGGTATCCGCCTTCCTGGCCGGAAGCGTATAAGAAAGGGTTGAATCCAGATGTCTACCCCCGGAGAAAGGGCATCACGGAGAAGTGCAATTTTTGTATTCAAAGGATTCGAAGAGCCAAGATGAATGCAAAGAAAGAGAACCGAACGATTAAGGATGGCGAAGTTACTCCCGCTTGTGTCGAGACTTGTCCCAGCGAAGCCCTCTATTTCGGTGATTTGAATGACTCCGAAAGTAGAGTTTCTAAGCTCTCCAAGAGCAAACGTGCCTTTCGGCTGATGGAGGATCTAGGGACGGAACCAAAAGTCTTCTATTTGAAAGAAGGGGAATGGGACGATGGACAGTGACGCTGTTGCGCAAAAGCATAGCCGCCTGATCGAACCGCTGACCCGATGGGGGAGAGGTTCTGTGATCGTGACAGGTTTGCTTTCAGCGGTTGTCCTCTGGTCTGTCATCGCTTTTGTCTGGCAATTTATCGAGGGTTTAGGAGAGACCGGGATGGGCCACCCCGTGTCATGGGCTCTCTACCTTGTCAATTTCGTCTTCTTCATCGGGATTAGCCATGCGGGTGCTCTGGTCTCGGCAGTGCTAAGAATCACTCACGCCCGATGGGGGACTCCTTTCGGCCGTGCTGCAGAGGCTGTGACTGTTTTCGCCCTGGCGGCAGGCCCGACAAATATCCTCTTCGACCTCGGTCGATCTTACCTCTTCTACTGGGTGGCCCTCCATGCACAGTTTAAGTCTCCCCTTATTTGGGATTTTACGTGCATCATGACCTACTTCACCGTCAGCAATATTTTCCTTTTGGTACTGATGATCCCTGACGTTGCCTTCCTCAGGGACCGGTTCCCGGGCCGAAGATGGCTATATAAGCCCCTCTCCTTCGGGTGGATGGGAACGGAAAGACAGCAACGCAATTTGGGAAAGGCGATAGGCATCTTGTGTATCGCTGTCATCCCTATCGCCGTGAGTGTTCATACAGTGGTCTCCTGGGTTTTTGGAATGCAGACACAGCCCATGTGGCATAGTTCGATCTTTGCCCCCTATTTTGTAACGGGAGCCATCTTTTCGGGGATTGCCACAATCATTGTGGTCATCATTGTTCTAAGGAAGGTTTATCATTTGGAGGGCTATCTGACGCCCTACCACTTCAATAATATGGGATTGCTGCTACTCGTCTTCACACTACTATGGTTCTACTTTACTTTTGCCGAACACCTGACGGCAGGCTATGGAGGCGATTCCTATGAGCTTGCGGTCCTATGGAGCAAGCTGACGGGTAAATACGCTCCTCTCTTTTGGACGATGACTGTTCTCTGTTTTTTCTTTCCTTTTCCAATGCTCATCTGGCGGCGCACCATTCCAGGACTTCTGATCTCGTCAATTTCGATCATTATTGGGATGTGGCTGGAACGATTCCTCATCATCATTCCCTCTTTCACCCAACCCCGTCTTCCTTACGGCCGAGGGGCTTATAGCCCTTCTTGGGTGGAGTGGTCTATGACGGCTGGCCTTTTTGCAGGGTTCACTCTGGCTTTCGTCCTCTTCTCGAAACTTTTCCCGGTCATCTCCATATGGGAGACGGAGAAGGAGCAGAGGGAGAAGTCTGGCCCGAATCCTGTGGCAGGATAGAAAATAAATTTCTAAAGTAGAGGAGGAAAAAAATGGGGAGAATAAAAAGATGGACATGGATCGTAATGGCTAGTTTTCTTTTCCTTACCGCTCCGATCAGTTTTGGTGCAGATTCGAAGCCTCCCAAGAAGACGCCCGAAATGCTAAAGGAAGGAAGAAAAATCTACGATCAGATTTGTGCAACCTGTCACGGTTCCAATGGTGATGGAAAAGGAGTAGCTGGGGCCGTTCTCAAACCTCCCCCAAGCGATTTCCGAAATGCATTGAAAGAATGGCCCAATACGAAGGGGGACCCTCGGAAAATCTTCGAAGTCATTTTGAAGGGGATTCCGAATTCGGGGATGGTCGCATGGACTCAATACACTGAGCAGCAGCGCTGGGCACTCGTCTACACGGTCATGGAATTCGCTGCCCGACCAGCAGGCAAGCCAAAATAAGCATTTGAGGAATTAAGGAACCGAGAGGTCGAGGCTCAAGTGACCGAAAATTCACCCATCTTTCTTCTCTTCATCCTCCGATTTCTTTAGGAAGGCTTGAATGTAGACCACTTTGTCTTCTTTCGCCCCCTCTTCCTTTCTTAACGGTTGAAGAATTCTTTCGGACCCCTTGTAGGCTTCTTCTAACTTGCCGATGACCTCTTGGAGCTTCGGATCTTCCTCCACCAATTGGTTGATCTGCTGATCGAAGTATTCGCCGGCCTTCTCAAGATCGGAGAGATCGATCTCTATTCCGGTCAAATCGATCAGTTTCTTAAGGAGGGAGCAGGCCACTTTTACATTCCTCGTTTGAAGATATTGTGGGGCATGACCCCAAAGGCTGATCGCATCCAAATTTCTCTTCCCGGCCGCCTCGAGAATAAAAGTGTGGATGCTGATGGGTCCGGAGTATTCCGTCAACCCCAGCCCGGCCCCGACCACCCTTTCTCGCAATTCTTCATGATTGAACAGGCTGCTGACCATCGGAGGATAAGTGTGAGGGACGTAATCGTAAGTGCCACCGATGGTAAGAACTTGTGTCACGCGGAATCGCTCAGCCAAATCGAGAATAAGATCAGCAAAAACGTTCCACCGAAGGTGAGGCTCCACGCCGGAGAAAAGGATAAGGTCGTTGGAAGGGAGTCCCTTGACGTAATAAAAATGATTGCCCGAAGACTTCAGTTCGATCAGTCGTCCTTCCTTAATCACTGCCATTGGTCGCAGGGAAGACATTTGATAAAAATTCTCTGTCGGAATGGAGGCGAATTCTCTTGCCCCTAAACTATCGATTAAATGCCGAAGAGCGAAAGAGGAAATCTCTCCTGCATTGGGCCATCCCTCAAACCCGATGATCAAATAGGGCTCATGAAGAACTGGCCTCTCGAGATAAATGACTTCTTCCATTCTTGTCTCCCTAAATAGAATTTTAAAATACTTCAGCCCCTCTCTCACAATTTGCGACAGGTCCCGAGGTTCAGACCCCAGAACGGTTGATTATTCTACCGGCGGTTACCTGTCCAAGAACAACGATATCCTCTAACGTAAGGTAATGATCTACAGACGCGTCGAAAAGAAGCTGGACGGACGGCGGAAACTCGTCGTCACCCTCCCAAAGGACATACTGAAGAGGCACACGAGGGAAAGCATGGAGGACGAAAGAGGCATCCCCGATTTCCACAGGTTCTCCCCCCGATTCCATTCCGGCCTCCCTAAATGATTCGGCTGATTTGCCAAATTTCCGCTGTAAAGGTTCTGTCACTCGTCTCGCAAAAACACCCGCGTAAAGAAGGCCTCCTGGAATATCCTTGTAGGCCACCCATTTTCCCGTGAGAGGATTTCCATCCGCATGGATGAGGTAATGGAGTAGGAGGATGCGAGTGACCAATGAAACCACCTTCTTAGACGGAGAATAGAATTCTATCTGAGGAAACCGGAGACGATAGGGTTCTGAAAAAAACTCAATAGTGATCTTCTCCCCCTCTTCCCCTCTTTGATAATCAGCCCCGGCTTTCCTTGCCCTCTCCTCCAGATTCATTTTTTTGATGGAGGCACAGGCCAAATCAAAGGACTGTTGGTAATTTTTCTGTTTGGAAAGCTCCATTATTCTAAACAACGCGTAGAGTAAGTGCGAACCATGGTTGTCTTAAATCCCAAATCACAAATTCCAAATACCTTTAGGGAACGGTTTGAAACCGTTCCCTACGCCCAAATTTCAATCTCAAATGACCATCCCGGCTTTTCGGATTTTGGTGATTGAAATTTATTTGGGATTTGGTGCTTGGAACTTGGTACTTCCGTCACCCAATTTCTTCTCTCAACTTCTTTATAGTCTCTTCGTAGCTTTCGGTCTTAAAGATGCCCGTACCAACAACGAAGATGTCTCCGCCGGCTGCTGAGACCCTCCTGATGTTCTCGATTTTGACTCCTCCATCCACCTCTATTTCCAGCGGGTGGCGGTTTTGATCGACCATTTTTCTCAACCGTTCAATCTTTTTCAGCGTGGAAGGAATAAACGATTGCCCGCCAAACCCGGGGTTAACCGACATAACCAGGACTAAGTCCACATCCTCAAGAACGGTATGAAGGACGTTCAACGAAGTTGCAGGCTTAAGCACGACACCCGGCCTCACATTCAGCCCGCGAATCTTCTTGATTGTCCTCTTGAGATGGGGGCACACCTCAGCATGAATCGTTATCCAATCGCCGCCCGCCTGAGCAAAGGCTTCAATATAGCGATCAGGGTTTTCGATCATTAAATGCACATCGAGAGGCCGTGAGGTTAACTTCCTCAGTCCCTCCACAACCAAAGGGCCGATGGTGATGTTCGGAACGAAATGCCCATCCATCACATCGACATGGATCACATCCGCCCCAGCCTTTTCGACTGCCCTGACCTCCTCACCGAGCCGGCTGAAATCCGCCGATAAAATCGAAGGCGCTATTTTTTTCAATCGAACCTCCCGTTTACTCTATGAGCTGTGACAGCGCGTTCTGGGAACGCACCCTACAACCGTACATCTGTTAGACAATATTATTAAATCCCAACGTTTATTCAATGAAATTAAGCTGACTTCCTTATTACAGCAAACCCAATAGCGCAAACAAGCCAAAACCTAAAATGATCAAACCCGAGATTCTGTTTAGCCACTGCAATCTCTTGAGATTGAGCAGTTTCTGCAATAGACCGGTGAAGCCGCACAGAACGAGCCACCACATTGCAGAGCCGACGAAAATCCCCGTCACCAACATTCCTGCTAATAGAAAGTGATCGCCCTCGCTTCCGACTCCCAGTCCGGCGAAAACGGCCGCAAAGAAGATAATGGTCATGGGATTCGTGAGGGTTAGAAAAAGGGTTGAAAGATATGCATGCCAAGGGCTGTTCCGTTCCACGGGGACCCCTTCTTCGGCAGGTTTAGAGAGAAATGTCTTTACACCCAGGATAATAAGCAGCCCGCCCCCGATCAGATGAAGCCAATACTGCTTACCGATTAGAAAATCAACAAGAAAGGTCAGTCCGAAACCGGCGATGGCTCCGTAAAAGGCATCGGCCGTAGCCGCTCCCAGGCCTGAAAGAAATCCCACCATACGGCCTTGCGCCAGAGTCCGTCGGATACATAATATCCCGATAGGACCCACCGGAACGGAAATGGATAATCCGACGATGAATCCCTTAATCAAATAGTGAATCTCTTGCATTGCCCACTTGTTTTTCTGATTAAGATTCTTTTCTCAACCGCGCCGCAAAGAACCCATCCATTTCATTTTTAGGGGGAAAGGTTTTCAAATATCCGTTTTGGATCAACGGGCGCCATTTTTCTGAAAGGTCGTTATCAATCCGATCGAGTTTGAATGCCGGATGTCCCTCCAAGAATTTCTCGACCACATCCTCATTCTCTTCATGAAAGACCGTGCAGGTGCTATAAGTCAAGATGCCTCTTTCTTTTACATAGGTCGAAAGATTAGCCAATATCGAAAGCTGTCGTTCGCTCAATCTCCGGATGTCCTTCTCCTCTCTTCTCCATTTCAGATCAGGGTTCTTGCGAAGCGTTCCAAACCCTGAACAAGGAACATCTGCCAAAACCCGATCGAACACTAAGTCTTTGGAGAGAGGAAGAGATGTAGCGGCGTCTCCCTTGAGCAAGGTGACTATCCCTATCCCCAATCTTTCACATATTTCTTCGATTAATTCCAACTTTCCCTTACTAAGATCCAGGGCATAGATTTTTCCCTGGTTTCCCATTTCTTGAGCCGTATGAGTGGTCTTTCCACCCGGAGCAGCACAGGCATCAAGGATTCGTTCTCCCGGCTTTGGACCCAATATGGAAGTGACCAGTTGGGAGGCCTCGTCCTGAATCACGTAAAAGCCTCGTTTAAGGAACGGAAGTTCTGATACGGGGGGAGGGTCTGGTAGCATAATTCCCTCTTTCGAATAAGCGGTCGGAAGTGATTCTAACCCTTCTCTCCCTAACTTTGCCATGAGGTCTTTTCGATTTATCTTCAAGGTGTTGGCTCGGAGCGTCAGGGAGGAGATCTGATTGTTGAACGCGCAGATGCGAACAGTTTCTTCGACACCCATCTCCTTGATCCATCTCTGAACTAACCAGAGCGGATGCGATTGGACGACGGAGAGATGGAGCGCTGGATCTTCGGTGATGCCCGGATAGCGGATTTCGTCTTTCTGACGGATGGAGGAACGGAGCACGGCGTTGACAAAGCCTGCTCCTCCTCTTCCTCGTATTCGTTTAGCCAACGCTACTGACTCGTTCACAGCAGCCGAGGAAGGGGTTCTTGACAAAAAAAGGATTTGGTAGACCCCGAGGCGGAGGATATTGAGAGTTTCTAATTCAATCTTCTCGAAAGGGATTTTCGAAAAATGATGGATCACCCAATCGAGCTTTCCACGCCAGCGAATAGTCCCATAAGTCAATTCCGTGAGGAAAGAGCGGTCAAGCAAAGTAAGGTGGCGGTAGCGTTTGAATGAGTCCGTAAGAAGACGGTCTGGATGAAGATCCGCCTCCTCAACCCAATTCAGGATGTCGAGGCAGATCGCCCTTGGGGTCTTTTTCGAAGCTCCCATAATGACGGAACTTCCCGGGAATGAATTGCCACTCATATTGTGCCCTTTGCCCTCGGAAAGATTGGGCCGCAGGGCACTTGCCGGTCAAAACCTTCCCGTCCTCGCCATCTCCTCGAGTTTGGCGATCCGCTCCTCAATCGGCGGATGGGTGCTAAAGAGAGAAAGAACTCCTCCCCCTCTCAGCGGGTTGACGATGAACATATGAGCGGTAGAAGGATTGGCATCCATGGGAATCCTCTGAGCGGCCACTTCTAATTTGCCCAGAGCTTTTGCTAAAGAGAGGGGATTGCTGAGATGCGCTCCGCCCTCATCGGCTAAATATTCCCTGGACCGAGAAATGGCCATCTGAATCAGTAAAGCTGCAAACGAAGCAACGATAGAGAAAAGGAGAACGAACAGGAAGTTTCCTCCTCCGCCTCCTTCATCGTCATCCGATCTCATCCCTCCAAAAATGGCTCCAAACTGGGCGACCCTGGCGAGCATCGTGATCGCGCCAGCGATTGTGGCGGCAACCGTGCCAATCAGCATATCCCGATGTCGAATATGGGAGAGCTCATGCCCAATGACGCCCATTAGTTCATCCGTAGAAAGGATTCTCAAAATACCGGTTGTGACCGCTACCGCTGCGTGTTCTGGATTTCTCCCTGTCGCGAAGGCATTCGGAGCGTCATTTTCCATAATATAGACCTTCGGCATCGGCAAGCTCGCCTTGTTCGTTAGCTCTCCTACGATCTGATAAAGCTCAGGCGCCTCGCTTTGAGAAACTTCCTTTGCTCCATACATCCGAAGAATGATCTTGTCGCTAAACCAATAGGTGATGAAATTGATCAGGGCAGCGAAAATGAAAAAGTATATAGCCCCATTCCTTCCTCCGATGACGCTCCCTACCAGGACAAGGAGAACTGTTAAAACCAGCATCAAAAAGAATGTCTTGAATTGATTCATTGATAGCTCAACCTCCTTCTTAAACGGAGAGGATAATCATTACGCGATCTTTTGTCAATCATTAATCTGACCGTCGAGCAACCGCTTTCTCCCTTGCGCCGCCCCTTTCCCAACTGGCGGAGAGGGCAAAGGAAACGCATATTCAATGAAAGACCGCTCCCACGGGGATGAGATGCCCGGGAAGGAATTCCCGGATGCTCATTATCCTTCTTCCCTCCAATTGGACTTCTTTGATGACGTAAGCATCCCTCCCTGCTTCCACTTCTATGAAATCCGATCCCACCCAGACCACAGTACCCGTTTTCCCCGTTACCGGTCTTTCCCTTACTGCTCCTCTATAGATTCTTAATAGCCGGTCGTCCAATCTCGTAAACGCACCGGGCCACGGATTGAAGGCACGGACTTGACGATCAATCTCTCCAGCCTCCTTTTTCCAATCAATGTGTCCATCCTCTTTTTTGAGCGCTGGAGCGTAGGTCGCTTTCGAAGGGTCCTGTGGAAGGGGCTGAATATGTCCCTTCTTCATTTTATCGAGAGTCTCTATCAGCAGCCGCGCTCCTAAAGAGGCTAGCCGATCGTGGAGCGTCTGACATGTATCCTCCTCAGCGATTGTGACCTCAGACTGTAAAAGGATGTCCCCGGTATCCATGCCCTCATCCATCGCCATCGTCGTCACTCCTGTCACTTTCTCTCCCTTTAGGATAGCCCAGGAAATTGGAGCGGCTCCCCGATACTTGGGAAGTAGGGAAGCATGGACATTGACGGCGCCATATCTGGGGATATCTAAGACCGATTTTGGCAAAATCTGACCGTACGCCGCCACAACGATGAGATCCGGTTGAAGATCCTTCAACGCATTCCGAAAGCTTTCTTCCTTTGCCTGTTCCGGCTGAAGAGGGTTAAGGCCATGCTGAAGGGCAAGTTCCTTTACGGGAGAAATAACAGCTTTTCTTCCCCTTCCCTTCTTCCTGTCCGGCTGGGTCACGACACCTACCAGTTTATCGGGTGCCTCTAAAAGAGATTTCAGAGCTGGAAGTGCAAAGGATGGTGTCCCAATGAAAACGATCCGCCAGGGCGGTGTGTTCAACGTTTTTCTTCCTTACGCTTTTCTTTCTTCAATTTATTCCGATAGATTTCTCTCTTCAGCCGGCTCACCCTGTCCAGGATGAGGATGCCATTGGTGTGATCAATCTCATGTTGAAGCGCAATGGCCAATATGCCGTCCACTTTGATCTCCGTCTCCGTTCCTTGTGGAGACAACCCCTTCACACAGACCCTTTCCTTCCTTTTCACCTTTTCCAAGCAATCCGGGACGCTCAAACATCCCTCCTCATGGTCAATCTCCCCTTCTTCCGATATGATTTCCGGGTTGATCATAGCGAAGAAACTGTATTGAGGATCGATTGGACTGACATCGAGAACGATCACCCTTCGGGGAACCCCGACCTGGCAGGCAGCCAATCCGACTCCACCCGCCGTGTACATGGTCTCCTTCATGTCTTCAATTAATCTTTCTAATTCTCCATCGATCTCACTTACGTTCTCGGAACGTCTCTTCAAGATCGGATGAGGATATTTAACGATTTCAAGAACAGCCAACTTTGTATCTCCGATATCTTTTCTTCATATAGAATAACATAAAAAAAGAGGGAATGGCCAACAAGATCAGCCAATTTCCAAACGGGCAACCGGTTCCACCTCATATACCAGAAGGCCACCATGACAGCCAAGGCAAGCCCGCCGTAAAAGACCAAGCCTCCTTCCCATATCTTGAATATCTGCATCGGATGGTTCCGGCAAAGGTCAAAATTGATCAATACAAACAGCACTCTCGACCCGATAAGAGCTGACAGGACTGTGTAGAAGAAGAGATCCACGATGTTTTCAAAAGAAATCCCAGTATTTGGTTTTCGAATTTTCAAGGTGGCAAGGACCACGGCGGAGACAAAACCCACGGCGATGAAGAACCCATACGCGTAAATGCGCAAAGTTCCGAATTGAAACAGAACGGGGTGCATTTTTTGGAGTCTATTTGGGGCTTGGTGCTTTGGATTTGGTTCTTTTCTTATGATCCCTGATCAATACCTGTAACGCCATTAGCCCGATGCCGATGCAGATGGCCGAATCCGCTACGTTGAAGGCGGGCCAGTGATAAGTAGATAGATGAAAGTCCAGGAAATCTACAACTTCCCCGTAGTGGAGACGGTCGATGAGGTTTCCCAGGGCGCCACTCAGAATTAAAGAAAATGAGAGGGCGAGAGTCTTTTCATTTTCCCTGGTTTTAACGAAGAGAAAAACGATGGCCCCAATGGCAATCAGGGAAACAACCACAAAGAGGATGGAACCGATCCCTCCTTTTCCTCCTCCGAAAATTCCGAAAGCACCGCCTGTATTCCTCACCTGGACAATGTTAAAGAATCCGTCGATCACCTGCACGCTTTGATAGAGACGCAGTTTTTGCACGATCAGATATTTGGTCCACTGGTCGAGCGCCAGAACTCCAAAACAGAAAATCAAAAAGATCCAATATTTCCGTTTCATGCCCACCCTTACACCTACGTCTATTCACGAACCGAAAGCCTTCTTGATTAGGTGCTTAAATTCCAAATTCTAAATTCCAAATCCCAATGACCGAGACTTTTTCTTTTGGAAACTTGAATTCTATTCATTGGAGCTTATTTGGTGTTTGGTGCTTGGGATTTGGTGCTTGCTCCCTGGATCGCCTCGACGCATCTGCCGCAGATCGTCTGATGCTCCGGATGCTCCCCCACAGTCACTTCGTAATTCCAGCATCTCTCACATTTCTTGCCCTCTGCCCGGAGTACTTCCACCCTCGTTTCCTTTTCATCCCCGGTTCCGTTGACAGCGGGATGAAGGGTGACCGAGGAGACGATAAAAATTGACTTTAGGTCCTTCTCGTAAGATTTAAGGAATGAAAAGACCTTTTCAGGAAGATAGACATGGACTTGTGCGTCCAGCGAGAGCCCGATCACCTTCTCCCTCCGGGCCTCTTCCAAAGCCTTGGTCACCACGGCTCGAATCTCCCAGATCCGGTCCCACCTTTCACTTAATGCATCGTCCAGATATTCACCCTGCACTTCGGGAAAGGCAGTCAGGTGAACACTTTCAGCCTTGTCCGGTCTTTGAGGAAGATATTTCCAGACCTCTTCCGAAGTAAACGAAAGAATGGGAGCCATGAGGCAAGTCAAAACCTCTAAAATTTCGTACAGTGCGGTCTGCGCCGATTTCCGGCCCCGGGATCCGGAGGGGAATGTATAAAGCCGGTCCTTCAAAATATCGAAATAAAGGGCACTCATCTCCACGGCGCAAAAATTCTGAACGCTGTGGTAGACCACATGGAATTCAAACCGTTCATAAGCCTCGCGAATTCTGGCGGTGACTTTCTGGAGCCGATGGAGGGCCCATCGATCCATCTCTTCAAGGTCACGATAGGGAACCCGGTCTTTCTCGGGGTGGAAGTCGTAGAGATTTCCTAATAGAAAGCGGTACGTATTTCGAATGCGGAAATAGCTATCCGCCAGCCGTTTCAGGATTTCGTTAGAGATCTTGATGTCATCCTTGTAATCCTCCGCCGCAACCCAAAGTCTCAGGACATCGGCTCCTAGCTGATTGATCACCTCTTCGGGTGCGATCACATTCCCCGCTGACTTCGACATCTTTTTCCCCTCTCCGTCCACGACAAACCCGTGGGTAAGAACGGAGAGATAGGGAGCACGACCCCTCGTGCCGACAGAAGTGAGAAGAGAGCTGTGGAAC
The DNA here is from genome assembly GCA_035625415.1 of Thermodesulfobacteriota bacterium. Lineage (GTDB taxonomy): Bacteria > Desulfobacterota > BSN033 > BSN033 > UBA1163 > UBA1163. The sequence goes on along the minus strand of DASPPQ010000068.1, from coordinate 64,210 downwards.
CATCCCCGGTGTTGATCGCTTCCCTCCAGATAAAGACTGGCCGGATACTCAAGCTCTTTCCGTTTCTCCAGGACCGCCGCATAGGAAACTCCTGAGTCAAACCAGACATCCAGAATATCCGTCTCCTTCTTAAAATCTTTTCCGCCGCATGCAGGACATTGGGTTCCTTTTGGCAAGAGGCGATTCGTCCCCTCTTCAAACCAGATGTCCGCTCCCTCCGTCTCAAAAAGGCGGACGGTGTGGTCAATGACCTGCCGACTGATCAGGGGTTGCTCGCAGGCCGAACAGTAATAAACGGTGATGGGAATGCCCCAGGCCCTCTGCCTGGACACACACCAATCCGGTCGGTTCTCAATCATCCCGTGAATACGATCCCTTCCCCAGGGAGGGATCCAGGTCACCTCACCGATGGCTTTCAGAGCATTCTGTCTCAATCCTTTCTTATCCATGGAAATGAACCATTGCTCCGTAGCTCGAAAGATAATCGGGTCATTGGTCCGCCAACAATGGGGATAGGAATGCACCATGACCTCTTCTTTCAGGAGTGCCCCGACCTCGGCCAGCTTCTTATTTACAGCGTTGTTCGCATCAAAAACGAACTGTCCCGCAAAGAAAAGGACATCCGGGGTAAAACGGCCGTCATCGTCCACCGGGCTGTAGACCTCCAGGCCATATTGCACTCCACTCTCATAGTCCTCCTGACCATGGCCGGGCGCGGTGTGAACACTTCCTGTTCCGGCGTCCAAAGTCACGTAGGAGGCAAGAATGATCAGGGAGTCCCGGTCGAGGAAGGGATGCCTGGCTTTCAGTCCTTCTAATCTCTTCCCCGGAAATTTCTCCAATACCTTATATGTCTTGATTCCGAATTTCTTCATCACCTCTTCCAAGAGACCCTCTGCCAGGATGTAGACTTCACCCCCCACGTCCACTGCTGCATAAGTGAAATCAGGATGGAGTGCAATTGCCAAATTAGCCGGGATTGTCCAGGGAGTGGTCGTCCAAATGATGACGAAAACGGGTTTTCCACTGAGGCTTTGGAACTCCCTCCCGATATCGGAGATCATTCTAAATTTCACATAGATGGAGGAGGAACGGATATCTTCGTATTTTACCTCGGCCTCAGCTAAAGCCGTTTTGCAGGTAGGACACCAGTAGACGGGCTTTTTTCCTTTGTAAACCAAGCCATCCAAAAGGAACTTTCCGAACTCTCGAACAATGGTTGCCTGATATTCAAAATTCATGGTCAGATATGGATTTTCCCATTCCCCGAAAACTCCGAGCCGCTTAAATTCCTTTTTCTGAATCCCGACAAATTTTGCTGCGTACTCCCGGCATCTGCGCCGGATTTCGACGATACTGAGACCGGCTTTTTTCGCGCCGAGGCCTTTTTCCACTTCGTGTTCAACGGGTAACCCATGGCAGTCCCATCCCGGAACGTAGTGGCTGTCAAACCCGGTCATGAACTTCGATTTAACGATGAAGTCTTTTAGGATTTTGTTCAAGGCGGTCCCGATATGAATATTTCCGTTTGCATAGGGAGGTCCATCGTGAAGGATATATTTCGGCCTTCCTTTGGCCCCTTGGATGATTTGACGATAGATTCCCATCGCCTCCCAGGCCGCCAGCATCTCAGGTTCCCTTTTCGCCAAATTGGCCTTCATGGGGAAGTCCGTTTTAGGGAGATTTAATGTGTGACGGTAATCCATTACCATTCCTTCCTATGCGCAAGCATTATTCTATCAAATGCTACTCTTTATTGACCAAAAATCAAAAATCCTTTATTTTAAAAGTAGTTAAATAACATAAAAACAGGAGCTTGGCAATCTCACATTACTCGGCCATAATCCGCAATCGTCATCCTGAACTTGGTTCAGGATCTATGGGTTACCGAAAATGAGAGATGTTGAAAAAATTTCAGCATGACAGAGATATTCCTGGGGTCTTGGGTTTTGACTACGAATTACGGGACTTGGAGGCTTTGCCGAAAATGAAGAAAAAGAAGGAGGGAGTGGTCCCCCATCGGTTGATGAGAAAGAATCTTAAAAAGGAACGGAGATCTATTTTGGAAGGAACATCTCGGGATTCCTCATCCCTTTCCCGAGCCTACCAATTGACACAAAAGGCTTCCCGGGTAGGATTTGACTGGCCAAATATCGAAGGGGTGTTGAATAAATTGGAAGAAGAAATGAAAGAGTTTAGAGAAGCCCTTTCGCTTCGGGACAGGAGAAGGATTCGCGAGGAAATCGGGGATCTCCTTTTTGTCATCGCAAACGTTTCGCGGATTCTCTGCATCCACCCAGAGGAGGCGCTGAAAAAGGCTTTAGCCAAGTTTGTGTCTCGTTTTCATTATATTGAGATTTCCCTCCACAAGGAAGGAAAATCCTTTTCCCAGTCTAACCTCATCGAAATGGACCGACTATGGGAGGAATCAAAAAAGAAAAGATAAATTGCAAGTTGCGTCGGTAACTAACGGGTGTCATTCCCGCGAAAGCGAGAATCCAGAAAAGTTCTCACAAGGAAAATCCTGGATTCCTGTTTCCGCAGGAATAACGAGAAAGTAATGCCAAGATTTCAAATATCTTTGGTTAGTTTTCAGGTAGGTTACATAAGAAATTCGGCCGCGTTGATGTTATATTGATTTGGGTCGAGGGTTTTGACGACGCTCCTCTTGAAATCCCCGCTCGCGTCGTCCCTCTCTTTCAGATCCACCATTTTTCCTTTCCGATACTCCCCGTCGCCGTAATAAAGAAGGCAGACCCTCGGCCGGTCGATCAGTTCTGTATCCTCTTGGATGTGGGTAACAATCCCCATTTCATTCGTGTTTAGCAGAACCAGGGTCCCGAGAGGGAAGATGCCGATCATGTTGATGAAGACCTTGACGATGGCAGGGTCGAAGTCTTTTCCACTCCGTTCCAGCATGATTCCAAGAATTTTTTCGGACACATACGGGAATCGATTGTAGACCCGCGGTCTCACCAAGGCATCATAAAAATCGCCAATGGCTACGATTCTGCCAAATAGGCTGATCTTTCTCTTCCGGGTAAGTCTCGGATACCCGGTCAAATCATACCGAAGGTGGTGCTCAAAAGCGCCTTCAATCATCCGGGTGGAGAGTTCTCCCCATTCCTTCATCCTCATGATGAGTTCCGTCCCGACGACGGGGTGGGAGCGCATGACCGACCATTCTTCAGGGGACAACTTTCCCGTTTTGTTAAGAATCTCCTTCGGAATTCTCGTCTTTCCCATATCATGGAATAACCCTGCCATGCCCAGATGAGAAAGGTGCTTCTTGGGAATGCCGATCCTCTGCCCCAAGGCAATGGCATAGATGGCCACATTCACGGAATGATTGAAGGTGTATTCGTCATAGTTCTTGATATTCGCCAATCCCAACAGAGTGGAATCATCCTGCAAGATAGCGTTGACAGCGTTTTGCATCAGGCGCTTGGCTTTTCGGATATTGAGCGCTTTTTGTTGATTGATGTTCTCCACCACTTCCTTGACCAAGCCGATGGACTTAAAATAGACCTCTTTCGAATGTTTCTTCCGATCCTCCGAATCGACATAGATCTCTTCGTCTCTAAAGAACTCCAGTTTCCCGACTTCGATGGATTGGATGTTTCGGTATTCTAATTGCTTCTTAACATAGAGGTAATTGCTCTCATTATTTTCCTCCAGCCCCGAGAGAAGATAAACAAAATCCGTCAGGTGCTCTCCCTTCACCTCTTCTAAAAACTCCACCTCCCCGATCCACCGCTTTTTCATCTCCTGCCAAAATGCTTTGAAGATGGGATATTTATCAGCTCTCACAACAATCCGGGTATTATTGAAGAAAAAATTATCACGAACGATCTTCAAGAAAAAATTTCCTTGAGATCGGATGATACCGTTGATCGTCTGGACACATTCACGCGTCAGGCGGTCGATGTTGACATTCTTCTGATCGTAGATGGCCGCTCCTTTTAGGAGTCGATTGAATTTTGTGACAAATTCTGTTCCTAATTTTGTCGGCAGATGTTCGTGATCAAGGGTGGTGGGTTTCTCTTCTGGCATCAGACGGTTGATTCCTCAGGAGGATTGGCCCCTCAACGCCTGGAGGCAAGCTTCCCGGATGGAATCGTCCTTTGAGCTCTTCCCTTCCTCCAGGATGGCTTTTGCCTCGGGGCTTCCAATCATGGCTATCGCTCTCGCTGCTCCGAACCGGATTTCATCCGTGGGCCCTCGGCCGAACCAACTCTTTCGCCCTAAGAGTTGCTCCAGTATGGGAACCGCTTCGTTGGAGCCAACCATCCCGATAGCGTTGAAGAAGGCTTTGATCTCCACCGGTTCTCTTTTATAAAACTCTTTAAATTCCACCACTTCCAGAAGAGGAATGAGGCCAGCTTCTTTGCCTACCTTCCCCAAGTTAATCGCCGCCATACAACGGATTCGGACATCATTGTCTGTGAGCGCCTTGACTAATACTCCGACGGCCTTCGACCCGCCGATGAGCCCCAGCGCCTGCACAGCTTCTCTCCTCACCCGATTTTCCTCATGATTGAATGCCTTTAGGATGTACGGAAGGGATTGTTCCTTTCCAATTCGGCCTAAGATGTAGGTAATATTTCGAACCAAGAACCATCGCCGGTCGTCAATAAAAGGAGTGATCAGCTCAACGGCGTTCTTTCCGATTTCGGAGAGGGCGTCACAGAATACTCTTCTCGCCTTCGAGTTCTTAAGTTCCCCTAAGAGCTTGATGAGAGGGGCGATAGCGTTTTTTTGAAGGAGCAAAAGATAGACGTTGACATCTTCCAGGCGAACGTCTATCCTCTCCAACACCTTGCCGATCCGGTTGATCCGCACGTCGTCGCCAGCCTCTACGATGATTCTCCGGATGCTCTCGATCTGCCAATCCTGCAAGTCATAAGTTTTAAGGATGATATTCACTCGTTTCAAAAGATCGGTTGCTTTGGTGAACTCGCCGAGGGTCAAAAAGGCGTCGAGTGCCTTGATCAAGACATTGACCGCATCTTGATAGGGCTCGGGCTCTTTTTCCAAAGTCAAAATTTCATACAGGATGTCCAGAATATTGAAAATAAAGGTTGGATCGATCTCCGCTTCAACATCCTTTCTCAACCCATCGACTTCGTCTGAGGTGAGGAAATAGACGCTTCGATCTGAAACAAATGGAGCAGGTTCCTCGACCCCCTTGGAAAGGAGCTCATCCAAATCGCCCCCATCCTCTGAACCTTCTTCTTCGGGGTCTATCTCCACATGGTGCGCAAGAGGTTTGAAGAAAAGATTCTTTCTGAACTGTTCAATATTCTCGGGTATGACAACGGGTGTCTCCTCCAAGAATTCATCCGTTGCCAAATGACTGATGTGTTCGAAATCCTTTTCCCACATCAAGGTAACGATGTCATCCTCCAATTGATTGATATTGTCGCTCTGCTTGAGGATATCAATGATCCCCTGAACCTCCCATTCTTCCAGTCCCTTCATAAAACGGATTTCCCTCAACCCGTCTTTGTGCAGAAGAAGGGCAAGACTCGTCTTCACATCTCTATTTTCATATAAGATCTTCCCCTTAAAGGAGAGATCGTATTCTCCTACCTGAATCACAAGGGACTGATATTTGTTCAGGAAAAATTGGAATTTCTTAAGGACCTGGTCTCGGAATCCTTTCAGGGCCGGGTTATCCGGTGGGTAAAAACGAAAGGCCTTGATCGCCTTGATGAAGGCGCTCATCAAATCTCTGGCGACGATGAACTCCTCGTCGCTTTCCATTCCTTCAACCGAGGGCATCTCAGCGCTGAGATCAAGAGCCTTTTTATCTGCTGAAACCTCTTCGGCCATAAATCCCTTTGCCTCAATCCCGCACTTAAAGTGCTACCCCCGATTGCCCGCAGAAGCCACACGGGATGACTAACTCTCTGAGAAGGCCAGCCGAACGGCCCTGCTACGGGCCGAGAAGCTTGACAATATCTTTATGGATTTTGACACCATTTGTCAACAAATTTTTTGCGGCCCACTCTTGCTCAATTCGTTAATAAATGATAGTTTTGTGAATAGTCAATGATTCTAGAGAATTATGACGTTTCGTTCTTCCAACCCCACAAAGGGCACGCTCTATATTGTTTCCACCCCGATTGGAAACCGGGAGGATATCACCCTGAGGGCCCTCCGCATCCTTAAAGAAGTAGATTTGGTTGCCGCGGAGGACACTCGGCATACCGGCCTCTTCCTCAAGCATTTCGGGATTCAGACCCCTCTCACCAGTTATTTTGAAGGAAACGAATTAAGAAAAAAGGAATTCATCCTCTCCAAACTGATGCAGGGCGAGCGAATTGCCCTCGTTTCGGATGCCGGCACCCCTGGCATCTCCGACCCCGGGTTCCGCCTCGTACTGGCAGCCGTTGAAAACCGGATCGCTATTGTTCCCATCCCCGGTCCTTCCGCTGTGATTGCGGCTCTGAGCGTTTCTGGACTCCCAACAGATGCCTTTTTTTTTAAGGGATTCTTTCCCCATAAAATGAAGAAGCGGAGAGATCTCCTGAAGGAATTAGCAGACGTAAAGGAGACTCTTATCTTTTACGAATCTCCCCATCGTATTTCCGAAACACTAAGAGATATCCATGAGGTCCTCGGGGACCGAGAGATCGTCCTCACCCGCGAGCTGACAAAGATCTATGAAGAGGTTCTCAGGGGGAAAGTCAGTGAGGTTCAGGCTCAGGTCACCGGACGAAAGTTAAAGGGTGAAATCACTTTGGTCATCTCCGGCAAAACACGGCAGCAAAAAGATAGCGAGAAGCCTTGACGGGGATAGCGGTATGCTTTAGATTGTAACGGCCAACTTAACAAAGTCGTTATTGCGGGGGCTGACAAGCCGTCTCATGGAACGGCTCACTCCTTATGCAATGATACTCAATGGACGTTAACTTAGTTGACGATTTTTGCTAAGAGAGGGCGGGGATGGAAAATTTAGGACAAATTCTGCCATTCTGGACCGTGTCTTTTTTTGTTCTTCTTTTACTTTCTATTGCCATTTTACCGCTTACCCATAGCCGTTTCTGGGACAGCAATCGGAATAAAGCGATCGTCTCTGGAATTCTCTCTCTGCCCGTGGTTATTCTTTTCTGGCAGTATAATAATTTCAACCCATTGATTCATGAAATTAAGGAATATTTCTCCTTTATCATTTTGCTCGCCTCTCTCTTTATTATCTCCGGAGGAATATTCTTAAGCGGCGATATCGAGGCCACTCCCTTACATAATACCCTTTTCCTTTTGATCGGTGGGATCATAGCCAATATATTCGGGACCACCGGGGCTGCGATGCTTTTGATAAGACCTATCTTAAGGACGAACAGCGAAAGGCGGCTGATCGCCCACATCCCGATTTTCTTTATCTTTATCGTCTGCAATATTGGCGGATGTCTCACTCCTCTTGGTGATCCCCCCTTATTCATGGGTTACTTGAGAGGAGTCCCGTTTTTCTGGACTCTAAGACTCTTCCCTTACTGGATATTCATGATGACGCTCATTCTCATCGTCTTTTATTTTATTGATTTTCATTTCTGGAAGAGGGAGTCCCCGGAAGCAATAAGGCTGGATAAGAAGATGGTGGAACCTATTTCCCTCCACGGAAGAATAAACATTCTATTCATCATCGGCGTGCTCTTAAGTGTCATATTTTTCGATACCCCCATTAGGGAAGGCGTGATGGTCGCGTTATCAGTCTTTTCCCTTGTTGTCACACCCAAAAAGATTCGCGAGCGAAATGAGTTTAACTATGCCCCAATCATTGAAGTGGCCGTTCTCTTCGCAGCTATATTTATAACGATGGTCCCTGCACTTCTCATTTTAGAGGCACGGGGAGCTGAATTCGGAGTTCGTCTTCCCTGGCACTTTTTCTGGACAACCGGAGGACTCTCTTCCTTCCTCGATAATACCCCCACTTATGTAACATTTTTGAGCCTGGCACAGGGGTTTGCTCAGGCAACCGGGTTGCCGAAAGAGATCATCGGAATCCCAATCAAATATTTGGAGGCGATTTCGGTCGGAGCGGTTTTTATGGGAGCAAATTCCTATATTGGGAATGGCCCGAATTTCATGGTCAAGGTGATTTGTGAGCACCAGAAGATCAACATTCCTTCTTTCTTCGGATATATGCTCTGGTCATGTGGCATTCTCGTCCCTCTCTTTGTTATCGTTACCTTCGTATTTTTTGTGTAGAAGGCACGCAAATGCTGGTTGAAGCGGCGGAGGCCAAAGAAATAGAATAATGATTCCGATTTTCCCCTTATTTCACAGTCCAGGTCTTCACCCATCTTGAAGCAGCGAGGGCGGATAGATTGGAGATGACACCCGGGAGACGGCGCATTTTTCAGATATGAGAAATATGGTCTGGTCCTTCGCCACCCTTCTCCTTTCTTTTATACAGTCTCTCAAGAAGATCCTTGGCTAATTCTCTCCCTCCCCATCCAAAGGCTATGGCAAGAGCAAGAACAATCCCCCCAAAGATAACGGAGAAGGCTGCGGTGATCACCTTTTCTGCAATGCCTAATTGATAGAGGGCCATGCTCAGGGAAAAAATGATAAAGAACCATCGGACCAATCGACTCAGGAGTTTGGCTGATTCCATTTGGGCGTTAACCGCTGCAATGAGGGTTGCCTGGCCCAGAAAGATGGCAATCAAATATCCGATAACAAGGATAGTCACTGCAGCAAAAAGGTGGGGGAGGTAATTAAAGAATTGGGTGATCAAGTTTTGAGTGGCTGCAACTTCAAGAGCATTGATCCCTAAAATGAGCGTAACGAGAACGATCACCCAATAGAAGAAACGGCTCAAAAGGTTGGCAGGAGAATAAGTCACCCCTCCTTTGGACAAGACATCGGCCAACCCCCATTGTCTGCTCACCTTGTCAAACTGGATGGCCTTCAGGAAACGAAAAAGGAGCTTCTTGAAGATCCAGGCGACGAAAAACCCCACGACGAGGATGGTGATCATCGCCAGTAGATTGGGTAAGAATACGATGACTTTGCCCAAAAATCTGTTCAAGGAATCTGTGATGGTCACTTTCCACACCTCTCCCATATCCTTCACCTCCTCTTCTTTTCAGGCCCAGCGTTCTATGAGATAAGGCTTCATCTGTTCAAAGGCCTGGCAAAGGGATTCGATCTCTCTTTCGACCTCCTCCGCAGAACTTTTCTGATTTTCTTTAACGAATGACGCCACCCGGCCTAAATAAAGGGGGATCATCGATTTCAGCAAATGTTCGCGGTGGACCGCGCGTTTGTAATAGGCTAGAGCGAAATCATAGATTAAACGAACCCATAAATCTTGGGGAAAGGAGAATGCTCCGTCTGATAGCCGTGCAATGGACTCGAGCCATAGGACTGTTTCAGGAAGCACCACCTTTTCCCAAATTTCAGCCAGATCCCGAACCCCTTGCCTGAAGTTTCCTATCATCCCTTCTACATTTACAGAAATCGGCTCCAATCCCACCTCATAATGAAACCCAAAACTTGGAATGGGTTGCGATTCTTTAACCCCTCTCCAAAGAGTTTGATATTCCTCCATCAAACGATAGACAGAAGAGACGACTTGAGTAAACATCGGCCCGAGATCGCTTCCAGGGTCTTTCGCATCATGGATTTTAGCACCGAGATAGGATTGACATGCCTTAAATCCTTCGGCAACGGCGAGTGTGGTCATCCAGATATCAATTCCGAACCGGGCGACATCGGTTTCCCAAACATCTCTGGTCAAATAGAATTCTGCCAGCTTTCCAGAAAAACCAAAATCCCCTCCAATCGGCTGACGAATTCTTTTCCCGTAGAGCGCCCGTGTCAAAGGATAAACGATACTATTGGTGATGGTCCCATCGAATTTATGCCGGGCATAAAGAGGGGCGACGTAGTCAAATCCCTCCTCGTAAATAGGCCTGAGAAGAAGTTCCATCCATTCCGGGGTGATCGACCTCAAATCCGAATCGACCACTGCACAGGCCTTTGCCTTTAGAATCCTGGCGGCCTCAAAAATGGTGCGGAAGGCGCTTCCTTTTCCGGGGATTCCATGATAGGGAGTAACAATCTTCTGAATCGGATAGACGGGATGGGAGGTAAGAATGGTCTTAAAATCTTCGATCTGAACCCTCCTGACCTCGTCTTGAGTTCCGTCGGATGACCCACCGTCCGAGTTGACCATCACTGCCCTGACATTTGGAAAGTATTTGGCAAGACCGGCCATCACCGCAAGCACCACATGACCGATCGTTCGGGCATTATTGTAGCTCGGAATCCCGATTAAGATATCGGCCTCTTGAGCCTCTTCTAACTGAGTCCGAAACGACTCTTCCATCCACCCTCTCAGAATCTATACCCAACAACTCTTCAATATTTCCACCATCCAATTTCTTTGAACTTCCACCATCACCCTCTCCCAATCTGCTCTAAATTTTAGATAGTTCAACCCGTCTCCGTCCCTCTTCTTAAAAAGGAGCCTCACGCAGCTGAGACACTCCTTTGCCTTTTTCCATTCTCTTTTTCCCAAATAATTGAGACTAAGGAACAGAGAGGTGAGAATCGCTCTGGGGTAGAGGGTCCACCTCAAAAAATATCCTGGGTAAGGGTTGAGATCGACACACAGCCCTCTTTTCACCTTTTCTCGCTCATAGAGAAACCGTTCAATATCGCCCCGCAACTCCTCCTGAAAGAACGCTTCCGATCTTTCGGGGTGAAGGTGTTTAATCTGGAGCTCTCGATCAAATAAGAGAGATAGCCCAAACTGGCTGGCATTGATGAGATAATCGATATCCTCTCCTCTCGGAATATATGGGTCAAAGGGGACGCTTCGAAAAAGGTCACAATGCAGGACGAGGTTTCCACCCAAAAGGATCGGCGAAAAGACGAGTCGGTCTTTAGATGAGAGGATTCTCTCCCAAACCCGATTCATCCATTTCGTCTTGTTCCAGAGAAAATCCCACCAAAGCCGTCTCGGAGGGAGAAGGATCGTCCCATCCGGATTAACGTAAAATCCTCCTTTTCCGGCCACAACCTTACCATTCCACCTCTCGTTTAAATATTCACAGGCGACCTTTAAATAGCGCGGGGCTTCCAAGACTTCGTCATTATCGATGAAGATAGCCACATCCACCGAGAGCGCTTGAGCAAGAAGGAGGCCAACGTTACGAATCTTTGAAAATCCCTTCAGATCCGTAAGGGAAGAGAATCCTCTGAAATCTCTTTGATCTAAATTTCTCCTTAACATTTTCAGATGATGGGATGAGAAAAGTATGGTTTTCCCTTCCCATAGATTATGAACCTCCTTTCTGACGAATCTGTCCATCTCCAGCAAGGAAACCTCCTCTTCTCCACCAGTCGAATCAAAACAGACAAGAAGGATGAGGGTGAAATCCTGGTCCTCCAATATCTTCAAGCTTTCGATTGCCCTCTTCGCCAACCTCAGTTCCTCTAAATGAGGTAATTCCTCCGGTTGATTGAATCTGAGATAGACAGGAATAACGATCGCTTTTTTCATAACTCTCTGGGTTTGTGCCTCTTCGGGGGCGGCAGGTCCGTATAAAACTTTTTCAAGGTTTTCTATCCGCTCTTTTAACTCCTTCGATTGAATGGATACCTTGATAGCTCTTGGAATCCAGAAGATAAAGGCCATGAGAATGCCCGCTCCGATCGATCCTAAAAAGGTGTAGATCAGGGAGGCATCGAATCTCCATATGAGAAATTTCATTGCAACAGTAGGAGCAGTTGAATTTTGGATCGCAAAGATAAATATTGCAACGGTCATTAGAAAGATGAACCAATAAAAGAACCCCATCGGTTTACCTTCGAAGTAAAGCTCTCCGCCCCAAAGGGCGGAGCTTTCCGGCATGCTGTTTCTTTTATATTGTACCCCCTGACCCCGCCCTGAAGGGCGGGGATTGCGGGGTACTCTCCGGTCAAATTTCTAACGCGTGGACTACGCTCAGAATTACTTCGTTCCAGGCCTCGGAACCTCCCCCATTTATGACCCTGACATTTTGAATCGGCGATAGCGTTTCTGGTAGGAGATCAGCCTTCTTTTTAAGAAAGATTGGATAATCGACTATTGACAACATGGGCAGGTCGTTCAGGCTATCTCCAATCCCCACCGTAAAAATTGAGAAAAATTGAGTCTCATAGAGTTCTTTCAAAATCTCAACGGCCTTTCCTTTGTCGTTTTTTCCGAAGATATGATGAAACCTCCCCCCCCAAGCATAGTGCATCCCCCTGTCTTTTATCTTTCTTTTCACTATTTCGGATTCTTTCTCTTCGCCTTCGATCACGAATGGCTCATCGTACTCTCTCTTCTTAGCAAACGCCGCCTCTTTCTGGCCCAACCCGCAAAGGGAAGACAGTTCCTCCTCGGTGAAATCAGAGAAGCCTTTTATTGAAATCCCCGTCTCTTTTCTAATCGAATCTAAGACTTCAGTAATGATGGAATAAGGCGCCCCCAATTCCATAACGAAATAATCCCCCAATGCTCTGTCGTAATGGAACGGAAAGGAAAAATAATCTTTGGGGACGAAGATCGCTCCTCCATTTTCGGAAACAAAGGGGTGGCTATTTTCCAATTGTTTTTGGAATAGCTCAATCTCGTTCCCGGTCTTGCTGCTCGAAAGAATAAGAGGAATACCTTTCTGTTTAATTAGATTAAGGGCAGGCAAGGCGGGTTCAAATGAATAGGTATCCCGATCGAGTAAAGTGCCATCCAGATCTGTAAAGATCACGAGTTTACGTGTTGTCGTCGTCGGTAGCATTCTTCAGCCTCTCCAAAAAGTCCGGGATCGCGGAGGTAACCCTGTTCCAAGCGGAGATGATGGGAATGCTTAGAGGGTCTTCCACGAAGGCTTTACTTGCCAGTTCGATTCCCTTGGTAAAGGTTTCTACGGCCACCCCTTCCTCATGACGATCAAAATCGAGGCCATTAATGGCAGCATCATCATGATATTTTGTAATAGTTTCTTGAGCCGTTCTTAGATAAGTGGCCTTCAATGTTTTCAGCAGGCTTTCGGAAAGATCAATGCCCTCACTGGCTAAGTTTCGAAAAAGATTTTTCGCAATATCGATGGACATTTTTAGAAGGCCTCTATTGGGATCTTCTGTGGAAAGCTCCTGGTGTTTATGTTCATAATTATCCGTCAAATCGACCTGGCAGATCCTTCTCAAGGAGCAGTTACGAAAGACCTCTGATAGAACTCCAACCTCCAGTCCCCAATCCCAGGGAATACGGTTAATTCGGGCCAAATCCGTAATCATTGAAAATTCTCCTGCCAATGGGTATCGAAAACTGTCGAGATAAACCAAGAAGGGGAGGTATCCTAAAAGTCGCTCCAGAGATCGGATGAGAGGGGTCACAAAGAGCCGGGTGACCCTCCCATGCATCTTGTTTGTAACGCGACTATAATATCCCTTACAGAACTCATAGCCCAGATTAGGGTTGACCACTGGGTAGCACAATCGAGCTAAAAACTCCCGATCGTAACTTAGGATGTCGCAATCGTGAAGCACGATGACGTTGCTCTTTTCGTTTGCCAGGACATAACCAAAGGCCATCCAGGTAGAGCGTCCTTTTCCATCTTCTCCTGCTGAAATATCATTCTTGGTCAGGATATCGTAAAGGGAATGAATCCTTGGCCCATCATTCCAGATGACGATCGTCCGCTGTGGAAGTACAGAGAAAAATTCCTTGGCAGAGGCAAAATCTTTTTCATTTGCTCTCCCTAAGGTGACAATCACCTCACTGATGTATTTAACCTTTTGAATCTCTGAGACGATTGTCTTGAGAGCGTTCTCCTTTAACTCTGAAGAGAGGGAGGGAAGTATCAGCGCAATCGGATTGTATCGTGAATAGAACTCCAGTTCCATTTCCATGCGTTCCAGATTAATCTTCTTCAATCGATGGAGTGTGGTGATGACCCCGGCTTGATAGAAGTCGCTCATAGATTATTCTCCTTCGGCTGCAAGCTGAGGCTTGCGTGGCGTTTACCGGTCAAGCAATTTAGCTGGCAGACCATGGTTTGACCCATCTTGAAGCAGCAAGGGCTGAGAGATTGGAGATGACACCCAGAAGCCGCCGCTGATCAAGCAGAAGATTCTTAAAATCGAACTGAATCCCGATGACACCAATGGTCTCTTCAAGCGTTTTCATAGGGACAAAGAAGACCTTAACGCTCGGCAGCGTCTGCGTCCCAGCTCCAGCTGGCTCACCGTGTGCATAGGTCCACTCGGCAACCGCCATCTCATTAGGCGTGAGGTCAATATCCGGTCTGCTTCGAGCCCAGATCTGGAGTCTCTTGCCCCTCCCGATAAAAAGGACAAAGGAGGGTGCATCCATAATCCTCGACAGGTACTTAATCGCAATATGACTGATGTGATCGAGAACAGTGGTACGAAACAGGGTCAAAACATTTTCCCATTCGCTCGAATTTTGAACCATTCCCCCCACAAGTTGTTCAACGGGAGGGAGCATCAAGAACTCCTTGCTTATCTCTTCAATGAGGGTCACTCGCCTAAGGCGAAGCTGCAAAAGAAGATTCTGCCTTTTGGTTATCTTGGCAAGCTGACCAACAATGACTGAGGTGAGGAAGAAGACTAAGATATTAATGACGTCATGCGGATGGTACGTGGTGAAGCTGTATTTCGGCTCTGTAAAGAAAAAATCGAAAGTGAGCAGGCTGATGATCGAGGAAAATACCGAAGGCCCGGTGCCGAAAAGCAGGGCAGCCGCAATCGTCACAATCAAGTAGATGTAAACCAGAGCGATGCGATTGACGAATCCCTGAAGGAAAAAGTTCAATAAGGTCACAGCAACGACCATAAGGGCGGTCAGGACATACTCTTTGGGATTGAGCGTAAGCCGTTCGGGGGTTGGCTTTACCTCTATCTCTCTCTTTTCAACGGTTGGCGTGATCAGATGCAGCTCAAACTCGCTCGGAGTATGCAGCAGGCGGGAGGCTGGTGAGCCCTTCCAGAATCCAAGCAACATCGAGTGAAGAGGCTTTCCGATGACGATATGGTTAATATTATATTCACGGGCAAAACGGACGATTTCATTTGCGACATCCGTTCCGGAAAGGGTTGCAATTTTTGCCCCCAATTCTTCTGCGAGATTCAATGCCTCGGCGATGTAAGCCTTGTCCTTATCCGACATCTCCTTCAGGGCAGGTGTGGAAACATGCACGGCATACCATTCGGCATGCGCATCTTTCGCAATCTGGTAACCCTTGCGTAGCAGTTGTTTTGCATAAGGACTCGGGGCGATGCAGACCATCACTCTCTCCCCCGCTGGCCAGGGGCCGGAAATAGCCTTTGCCCTCATATAATTCAGAAGCTCGGTATCCATTTTGTGGGCTGCATGGGTGAGCATGAGTTCCCGCAAGGCAACAAGATTGCCCCGCTGAAAGAAATTCTGCATCGCCAATTCGGCCTGCTTGGGAATGTATACCTTTCCTTCTTTCAGCCTCTCAAAGAGCTCTTCCAGAGGGACGTCAATCACCTGAACCTCGTCAGCGCGATCTAAAAAGGTATCGGGCAATGTCTCCTGCGTCCGAATTCCCGTAATCTTTTCCAAGACATCGTTCAGGCTTTCGAAGTGTTGCACGTTCACCGTTGTGTAGACATCAATGCCGTTGTCGAGTAATTCCTCAATATCCTGGTATCGCTTCGGATGGCGGCTGCCCGGGGCATTACTGTGGGCAAGTTCATCTAGTAAAGCAACCGAAGGCTTTCGTGCGAGTATGGCATCGATATCCAATTCTTCGAGGACAATACCCTGATATTCCGCACCCCGTCGTGGAATTACCTCCAGTCCTTTAAGTAATTCCTCCGTTTCGACGCGGCCGTGAGTCTCCACAACGCCGACCACAACATCTTCCCCCCTTTTCTTCAATATGCGTGCTTCGTTAAGCATTGCGTAAGTTTTTCCCACGCCCGGCGCATAACCGAGAAATATTTTTAATCTCCCCCTTTTTTCTTCCTCACGCTGAACTTCCTTTAAGAGGGCGTCTGGATCTGGTCTTGCGGCATCTTTATCGTTTTTCTGTATTTCCATCCTCTAAGCCCGTCTCCTTATTCTGGATCATCCAATTCCAACGGAGCCGCTCTTTAGCTTAATCTACACGCCGCATGTAAACAAGCCCCGCAGAAACGTCACGTATTATACCAGAAAGGGGTTATAACCTAAAGGATAAGATCGGATATGGGATCTAAGACCGATCCTAAAAGGTGAAGAGGGCATCCACGCTGAAGGTGATCTGATTTCTGTCTCCCCCGTCGAAGACCGAGTGATCAGCGCGGTCGTAACGCACTTCCGGTCTGAACAGCCACTTCGAGAGGAATTTGTCATTCGGGAAAGGCTTAATGGCTACACCCACCGTGGCCTCATAATAGTTGGCCCTGACGGGCGCCCCGTCGGAGAAGCCGTTGGCCGCATCTCTGTACCACTCCAGTCGGGTATTGAACGTGAAATGCGGACCAAATGCATAGCTCGCATAGCCAGCCACACCTCCCCACTGCTTCGAACCGCCTGTCAATCCGGGGATCTGCGAAGCATAGACGTAATCACCACCCAAGCCCAGGCTCAATTTGTCAGTAATTTTCTGGGTGACCACTAGGTCCAACGCGGTCCACCAGTGGTGGGGGTCGCCTTTAGGCAGATTGTGTCCGAAACCCGCCGGAAATTCTGGGCCTTCCGTCATAACGAGAACGATGGAGGTCTTGTCGCTGGGCGTAAACGTGATGCGGCCCAAAAAGTCCAGGACACCATTGGCGTCTTTAACCGACTGGTTCCAGCCCCGCGTGAAGCCGGCGTCAAATGACCACTGCGGGCTGAGCACCGTGGTGACAAGAATGCCCGTCTGAGTAAAAGGCTCGGCGTAGAGATACTGGTAGCTATAGGAATAGAGGGCCCTGGCCGGATCGCCGAAGGCCCCGTAGATGTTGGCGCTAAATTGCTCAAAGCCCTCCAGTGCGAGCCACTTGCCCGCGCGGATTCTTACCGGCAGGTCGGGAAGGGTCAGGTCCACATAGGCTTGGAGAAGGTCTCCTTGATAGCGGCCCGTCTGTGAGTCAAAGAGCCCATTCGAATGGACGAACGCGGCATCCGTCCCATAAATACCTTCCACGTGGAACCCGAAGTCAAACTGCTTCTTGGCCGGATCAACCGTGCGCTCCACATTCAGACTGATCTTGTCAAGGGTAACTGCGTCCTTGTAGCTATTAAACCCGATGAAGGTTGGACCATGGCCAGTCCCCGGCACACGGAAGTCATGAAAGTAACCGCCTTCGATGTAGCCGTAGATGTTAATCCCGGCCTTGTCCAAAGGTTGGGCCAATCCCGCCTTTCCCAAAAGACTCATCAACAGTCCGGGTGGCGGTGCCGGTGCCTCCGACGGCTTTACCTCCTGAGTCTCTTTGTCTGAAGTCGATGAAGATGCCTCTTCGGCGTGTGCATTCATTCCAAATGTGAGGATTATCAACACCGCCAGACTCAAACCTATTAATCTCTTTTTCATCCTCCCCTCCCCCATTAATTCTTCCCTGTTCTATACACAGCGCCATTTATAGCACCAAAGGACGTCATTCCTACGAAGCAGGAATCCAGGGGGGAAATAACTGGATTCCGGGTCAAGCCCGGAATGACAAACCCCACAGGACTTATGTCTCCATGTCTATAAAGGCTATCCCTGCCCGATCTTGCGTTACCCACTTATGGCGATGGTGCTCCGTACCGCCTCCGAAGTTCGAGATTGACCTCAAGGACATTCACGAGCTTCTCACCCGCGAGCCCAAACCATGGGGCCGAAGCGTTTTCCTGCAATATCTCCTCAATCTCTTTTTGGACTACCTTCGGATCGCGTTTTAAGTTGGCGGCCCATTTCGAGGCGATCCGATCCAATTGAAACTCGGCGTTTTGAAGCGTAATATGGGGATCGAGCCCGGAACCGGAAGTGGTTACCAGATCGCCGGGAACGTCCTGAAGGTCAGCCTCGGGATGATCCTGCCGCCACATGTCAAAGAAGATCGATTGAATATCGGACCCCTCCTTGACCGGTTCAATCGTTGTTTTGGTCTTGCCATCGGCTCCTGTGCGGCTGACAAGAGAAGGGAATCTACCGGGGTTCTCCGTGGAGAAGTTCACAAAGAACACGACGGCCAAATCATCGGCCTTTGGTTGAGGCGTACCGGGATTGTCCTTGATCCATTGGGCGACTATAGCTGGATGAGCCTTTGTCCAACCGTCTACATATGCGCCATTCTTGGGGTCCGCCTTGACCCACGCTTGCGCCAGGCCGTTGTGCAGGTCCGCCCACTGAGCCACGATGTGAGGCTTGCCTTGGAATATATCCTTTTGAAACCAGTTTTCGATGTCCAGTGCCACAGGCTGTCTGACTTTGGGGCCACTTCGATATTTCACAATTGGACCAAGTGCCCGGGCGACCCGGTCGCGCAGCGCGTAGTTGGAGGCGGACAAGGATGACGAGGAAGAGGCAGACGCATCGTAAGACGCTGCAGAGGGGCGGGGCTGAAAGTATTCGTCCTTGGTAAAGGGTTGTGCAATAAGCCGCGATCCCACCGGTTTGCCGTCGGGACCTCTCAGCAGACTGCCGTTAGCCCGAAAGGAAAAGGCGGCCTGTCCGATCACCCATAAAACCAGCGGGTAAAGAACGCAACAGATGACCACAGCAAATAACAGCAACAAAATGCTCTTCCAAAGGGTTTGTAACATATTATGCCTCCTTGCCTGCACCGCTCGCGGTCTGGACCGGGGTGGATTGGCAGGCTTGCTTCACTTCAAATCAAATGGTCAAATGAAAACCCACCATGATGAGATCAATCAGTTTGATGCCGATAAACGGTAGAATCACGCCTCCCAGTCCCCAGATCAGAAGGTTCCTGCGCAACAGAGCATCGGCACCGAGAGGCCGGTATTTAACTCCTTTGAGTGCGACGGGGATGAGCGCAGGGATGATGAGCGCGTTAAAGATGATAGCCGACAGGATGGCTGAGGTCGGTGAATGCAGATGCATGATGTCAACCGCCTTGAGCCATGGCAAAGTCCCTGCAAATAGCGCTGGAATAATCGCAAAGTATTTGGCCACGTCATTGGCTATTGAGAAGGTCGTCAAGGCGCCTCGCGTTATCAAAAGCTGCTTTCCCACTTCTACCACCTCGATCAACTTGGTGGGGTCACTGTCCAAATCGACCATGTTGGCCGCTTCTTTAGCTGCCTGCGTACCTGCGTTCATGGCGAGGGCAACGTCCGCCTGGGCCAGAGCCGGTGCGTCGTTCGTGCCGTCTCCCATCATGGCGACAAGCTTTCCACCAGCCTGCTCCTTACGGATATAAGAGAGCTTGGTCTCGGGCGTGGCCTGGGCGAGAAAGTCATCGACCCCTGCTCGTGCGGCAATGGTCGCAGCCGTGAGAGGGTTATCCCCGGTGATCATGACGGTCCTAAGTCCCATCTTCCTCAGCCGCACGAAGCGCTCCCGCATATGAGGTTTCAGGATATCCTCAAGAACGACCAGACCCGCAATGTGGCCGTCATCAGCCACGACTAAGGGCGTTGCCCCTTTGGATGCGACGCTATCAACCAATGCATTGAGATCACCCGGCACGCTGCCTTGCTTGCTCTCGACGAATTTCGTGATGGCGTCTGGCGCTCCTTTTCGTATTCGCCGGCCGTCAGGAAGATCGATGCCGCTCATGCGCGTTTGGGCTGTAAATGGCACAAACTGGGCGTCCGGCGGCACGATGACCGGAGTTCGGCTTTGCTTCTCGAACAACCTGACGATGCTCTTTCCCTCAGGAGTCTCGTCAGCGGCGGACGCTATGGCAGCAAGCCGCCCAACGTCGGCAGCCGAATACTTTCCGATTGGCAAGAAGGTTGTTGCGTTCCGGTTCCCTATCGTGATCGTGCCCGTCTTGTCGAGGAGCACAACGTCGATGTCACCAGCTAACTCCACTGCCTTGCCACTCTTAGCGATGATGTTGGCCTGTAGCGCGCGATCCATGCCTGCAATCCCGATGGCTGCAAGCAAAGCGCCAATCGTAGTGGGGATGAGGCAGACCAGGAGCGCAATGAGGGTCGGAACATCCGTGCCGAGACTCCTCAAGGGTTCTTGGAGACCTAGATATCCCATCATATACTGTTCGGCGTTCCAGGCCATGGGCCAAAGCGGAATGACGACGATCAAGAAGACCAGTGTAAAGGCCGACAGTAATAATGTGAGAGCAATCTCATTCGGAGATCGCTGACGGATGGCCCCTTCCACCAGCGCGATCATACGGTCGAGGAACGAATCACCAGCCCCGCTGGTAATCCGAACAATGATCCGATCCGAAAGGACCACGGTGCCTCCGGTCACGCCCGATCGGTCGCCGCCCGCGGCGCGGATGACCGGCGCCGATTCGCCAGTAATCGCCGACTCATCCACGGAGGCGATCCCTTCAATGATCTCCCCGTCCCCGGGAATCGTTTGCCCTGCCTGTATGACCACCCGATCGCCAAGTTTCAAAACCGTCGAGGAAACTTCCTCGACGGCTCCGGCAACATTCAAACGGTAGGCCACCGTGTCGTGACGGGCTCGCCTGAGTGAATCGGCCTGGGCTTTACCACGAGCCTCGGCAAGGGCTGTTGCAAAATTCGCAAACAAAACCGTCAGAAAAAGCCATGCGTCAAGGGCGATAAAATACGCAATCGGAACCTGACTGGTCTGCCTACCCCATGCCGCCTGTACGATAAACAGAAGGGTCAGAAAGGCGCCCACCTCGACCACAAACATCACAGGATTCTTCCATTGGATATCAGGCCGCAGCATCACGAAAGCCTGTTTCAAGGCCGCCATCCCGGTTTCCTTTTCTATCAACCCTCTTGGCTTCACACGGCGCAGTGATCGCGGCTGCTCCGAACTGAAGGGAACTGTCTCCACGGTTTCTTTACTATCGGGTACTCTATTCATATCGGACTCCTTTGATTCATCTCGCAATTCATCATTGTTAGGGCACCAATGAAGTTTCTTAATAAGCAGCCATAAAGGCTTCCTGGTCAGCCTCCGAAAGGAATGGGACCTAAGTGTTCTGCAAGCGGTCCCAGTGCTGCGACAGGCAAAAAAAGGAGCGCTCCGACGATAAGAATCGTCCCGATCAGGAGGAGACCGAAGGTAACTGTATCATCGCGCAGGGTCCCCAGACCAAAAGGGCTCGATTTCTTCTCTCCGAGAAATGCTGCCATGGCGATCGGCGCCACAATCGGCAGATAACGGCTGAAGACGACAACGAGGCCCGCTGCGATATTCCATGGGATCGCTGTCGGCGCCGGATTTGCATTACTTACCAAACCATAGGCAACTGATAATCCGTCGAATGCCGAGCCATTATTGGCGGAGGCCGAGGAAAAGTTGTACAGGATTTGTGAAAAGCCATCCGCACCAGGGTTGCTGACTGCCTTGAGCCCCCAGCTTGTCGCAGCAAACAGCCCGGTAGGGAAGAGAATCATGAAGGGGTGGACCAGCAGGGCGATGATTGCCAGTTTCACCTCCCGGCCCCCGATTTTCTTACCCAGATACTCGGGAGTCCGGCCCACCATCATCCCAGCCACGAAGATCCCGATGATTAAGTAGAGCAACAGATTGATCATCCCTACCCCCTTGCCGCCGTAGATACAGTTGAGCCACATCCCGACCATGGGCGACAAGGCTGCAATCGGGTTGAGGCTGTTCTCCTCTGCATTCACCGCGCCGCACGTCACATCTGTCGTCAGTGCATCGAAGGTGGCCCCTGCCGAAATCCCGAATCGCATTTCCTTCCCTTCAAGGTTACCCAGGTACTGGTCCACCGGCAGCCCTGGGAGTGCTGGCAGACTTACTACTCGTTTTCCACCCGGTGCTGTTCCACTGGGAATTTCGTATGTTCGTGCAATAGGATGGCCGGTTAATCCCGGGTTTGGTTTCAGTGTATCGTAGTAGACTGCCCAGACGATCGTGCCAGCCATCAACACCAACATGACTGAGAAAATGACGTAGGCATGCCGCATCCGGCCGAGCATTCGGCCATACATCAACACGAGGGCAAACGGAAAGATCATCATGCCCAGAGTGTTGAAAAAATTCGTGAACCCCGTCGGATTTTCAAATGGGTGCGCGGAATTCATGCCGTAAAATCCACCCCCGTTGGTTCCAAGCATCTTCATAGACTCGAATGCTGCCACCGGCCCCACTATGATCGTCTGCTGCTTTGCCTCGCCCTTGTCCGTGGTTCCCATGGCCGCAGGTTCGAGTGTGGAAACCTGGTAAGAACTTTTAAAGGTCATCGGACTACCCTGGACCATAAAGATGAAGGCGAGAATCAAGGCGGTCGGCACGAACATGTAAACCAGCACCCGCCACATGTCTACAAAGAAGTTGCCAATTTTGGACTCGCCACGGAAGAGTCGGATCATCGCAGTCAGTGCACATAGGCCGACCGCCGCAGACACAAACAGCATAAAGATGGCAAAGAAAATCTGGCTGAAGTTTGACAAAACCTGTTCGCCCGAATAGTGCTGGAGGTCCGTGTTCGTCATGAAGGAGGTCACGGCTTGAAAGATAGTCGTGGGGAAAATCATCCCCTTGCCGTCCGGATTGAGTGGCATCCACTGCTGGAGTGACAGAACCACATAGCCATAGATGAACATCAGCGTGTTGAAAATGAGCAATGCGATGGTATACTGCTTCCAGTTCTGGGAGCCACTGTCCAAACGCTTTTCGAACCAGCCCAGCACCGGCAAAGGCCGGTATTTCCCATCCATGATCCACCCCATGTAGCGACTCAAAGGGAACGCGATCAGGGTCGCTGCTGCGAGTAAACAAAAAGGTAGAAGCCAGATTTGGATAAACATTGTTTAACTCCTTTCTCTCTTTCAGGATCCGCTGTCGGCCCTCAGAACCATTCGGGTCGCACAAGGGCCGCAACCAGGTAGACGAACAAAAATACCGCCACAGCCGCTGTCACATAGATCATCATTAACATCACCTCTTCTCTTAAATTTTCTCGCAAGCGATGAAGAATAAGTACACTATTCCCATTGCTACAAGGCCCAATAGAAATGTCGCTATCAGCCAAAACTCAAGGTTCATTTCCGGATTCCTCCTAAAATTTCGGTAACAATTCCTTTCGGTGTATAGAAAAGACATACACATAAAAAAGGAGCGAGTCTATAGGTAGAATCGCTTATTTAAGTGCAAAAAAACCCGTATTTTTGGGAAACGAACCATTCGTTATCCCTACCCCCTTTTCACCACATTCACCACCACATTCGTCATATTCATGCCAAAAAAAAGCAGAGGAGGATCCCCTGCGTTCGATTCTCTCCCTTAGTCGCCTGCGGAGTTAGCTGACGGGTTAGGATTAAGGGATATCCTCTCTAGATGTCTAGAATTCACCCCTAAAAACTGGTTCCCCCGCTTATTTCAATTCGGCCTTTTTATTTATTATTAAATGATAATTCTATCCTATTGTCAACAAAATCGCATGTCTTTAATTTATTGATAGAGCAATCCTTATGCCAGTTGAAAGGGCGATAGAAATTATTCCGTTTCTTTAGGATAATTAAATGGTTAGAGAAGATTTCTATTAGGAGGAATATTCGCTGAATGATCATTTTAAGAAAATGCTTTGTTTGATTTTAAGCAGTCTGATAAAAAACAGCCAACGTTAAATGATTCTACAACTTTCTCTTCACAACATCTGCCGGAGGGCTTGCCTGAGAGGCGACATTGCCTATCGGTCGTCGACCAAGGTCGTGCTTCACGCCGAAGTGCGCGCTCCACTGCCGAAAGGCTTTGGATGGAGAGTATCAATCAAGGGGCGACCCAAACGCAGAAAGGCATGCAGCAGGTGGATCAAGCAGCTCAGAACCTTAATGACCTGGCCGCGCGATTAACCAGCATTGCGCAGATATACAAGACCGGATGAGGGAAAGGTAAACAGATCAAAAAATGTCTGCTGAAAAAATATAGATTTCAGTATCATTTTCCTTCCAGGCATTGGAAGGAAGGCCTGCCTTCTGGCAGGTGTGCTCCAAAAATGTCTGGCGGTCCCAGGCGTATTCCGTCGCCACCTGGGGCAGGAGCAGACCCGAAAACCACCCCTTTTTAATATAGATACCGTGCTTCCCAACCTGAATCTCATTCGCATCCTTAATTTTTTTGAGAGGGGTCAGAACAGATATCTCAAACTCCAACTCTGAAAGTTCATTCTCTCTTACGGGACCGAACCGAGGGTCGCGAAATGCAGCAGCTTCGGCCATCTCTTCAATGGTCTTGTGAAGCGGCCCATGCCCCTCAATGTATCCAATGCAACCCCGCAGTTGTCCTCTTTTGTGAATAGTGACGAAGGCCCCCCTGTTTTCCTTTAGAATAGGCGATCCAATCTTGAATTCTGGGACGGCCTTCCCTCTCGCCTTATTCTCGACTACCGTTCTGGCAATATGAAGGAGGGTTTTCTTCTCTTCTTGATTCAACCCCAAATCGACGCCGACCTTCTTTTCATCTTTCATTTTCTCTTTTCCCCCAGCTGCCTTATAAAGAACTCCAGCCCCATATCCTACGACGCGACTACGATCCCCGGTCACATCACCGGAATTCGCATATTTTAAGACTTTTCCACGATTGGCGCCCAGCATTTTTGCTGCCAACATGATTGCAACCACCGGCCCCCCGCCACAGGCTTCGCAACGCTCGCTCTTCAAGTCTCGATTCAATCCTTCCGGATCGAATCGATCGATATAGCTGAGAACGATCTTGTCAAGATTAACCGCCTCATCATAAGAATGAAAATGGGAGAGGTCTGAGCTGGCAATCATTAGTACCTTCTTCCCTTTCACCGCCTCGGCAATAGCGGATGCAAGAGATTGACAGGTATCCCAGCTCCAGTAGGGCTCCATCACAATGGGAACCAGTTTAAATGATTTTAAAACGACTTGTAAGAAAGGAATTTGAACTTCCAAGGAATGCTCCTGGGAATGGGCCTCCGGAAGATATCGAATCTCTTTCCATTGCCCCATCATCTTCTTGGAGAGATCTACATCCACGGGGACTATCCCGAGAGGCGTTCGGAAGCCTCCCCGATCATAAAGGGATACTCCTTTAAAAAGAGCCCGGTGGCTTGGCGCGACCACGACGACAGAATCAAACGTTTTTCCCTCTATGAGTTTATAGGCGTAGGCTGCCACCTGGCCGGAATACATATATCCAGCGTGGGGTGAGATGAGAGCAACAATTTCACCTTCCAGCTTCTCCCCCTTTGCATTTTCAAGATAACGCCTCACGTCCCGTGAAAGGACTTCCGGATTATCGGGATAAAATGCTCCTGCGACAGCTGGCTCCCTGATCTCTTTCATACCCGTCTCCCTACCCCTCCCAGGAGTCTGGGCAATCGCTGTTGAACCCATGAGGAGGAAAAAAAAGATTAAGAAAGCGAGGTAAATATAGCTTCTCATAATTCATCTCCCTGTCTCTGTCTGCTGTCCAATAGAAGCGTTACCGGCCCATCGTTGATAAGATGAACCTCCATCTTTGCCTGAAATTTCCCTGTCTGGACCGGAACGCTTTCTTCCTTCAATTTTAGAATAAATTGTTCATAAAGATGCTTGGCAGCGGAAGGCTCTTCCGCCTCCGAGAAAGAGGGTCTCCTTCCTTTCCGGCAATCGCCGAAAAGAGTAAACTGTGAGACGACCAATATCTCTCCACCTATCTCTTTTAAGGAAAGATTAAACTTCCCGGAGTTGTCTTCGAAGATTCTGAGTTCAGGTATCTTGGAGGTCAGAAAAGAGAGGTCACTCTCCCCGTCCCCCTTTCCCACACCGAGGAGCACCAGAAGGCCTCTTCCAATCTCTCCAGATACTCGGCCATCCACACAAACCTGGGCAGATTTTACCCTTTGGATGACAGCACGCATGCTAAACCGAAAATTCCAAATGTCAAAGTCCAAGGTTCAAATAAAGCTCAAAATCTAAATGTCGAAAGGACATTTTCGCATTAAGATATTTGGGCATTCCTTTGGTATTTGGGCTTTGACATTTGAGATTTGACCTTCTTGCAGATTAGTCTTCTTTCTCCTTTTCCTTCTTGGCCTGAGCAATCACCTTATCCGCCAGTTGGGCAGGAACTTCCTCATAGTGGGAGAATTCCATGGTAAAGGTTCCGCGACCCCCTGTTTTGGAATTGAGGTCCGGAGCATATTTCAACATCTCCGACATCGGGACATTGGCTTCGATCATTTGATAATTCCCTTTGGAATCGACTCTTAGAACTCTTCCCCGGCGGCTGTTGAGGTCGCCGATCACATCACCGATGTTCTCGTCCGGCGCCGTCACCACCACCTTCATGATGGGCTCAAGAAGCACTGGGTTGGCGTCCTGAACCCCTTTCTTAAAAGCCATGATCGCAGCGATCTTGAATGCCATCTCTGAGGAGTCGACCTCATGAGACTTCCCGTCGTAGAATCGGACTTTTACGTCCACGACTGGGTAGCCAGCCAGGACGCCGCTTTGCATCGCTTCAGCGATTCCCTTCTCAACCGCCGGAACAAAATTCCTTGGAACGTTCATTCCCGTGAGGGCATTTTCGAATTCGAACCCCGATCCCCGCGGAAGGGAAGAAACATCGAAATGGACTTCAGCAAACTGCCCCCGGCCCCCCGTCTGTTTTTTATGCCGATAGATCACTCCGGTCTTCGATCCACGGATCGTCTCTTTATACGGAACTTTCGGGACACTGAGGTTGACCTCCACCCCGAATTTCCTTTTTAATTTTTCAACGATGACTTCCACGTGGGTCTGGCCCACACCGGAGAGAATGATCTCACCGGTCTGTTCGTCCCGGCCCAACATCATCGTCGGATCTTCTTCGTGGATGCGCGCCAGGGAAGCGGTGATCTTGTCCTCATCCCCTTTGCTCTTTGGGGTTAGCGCGTAGGAGATCACAGGAAGGGGGAGTTTCGTTTCTTCGAATACAATGGGCTTTTTCTCATCGGAGAAGGTGTCACCCGTCGTGGTTTCTTTCAATTTGGCAACCGCCACAATATCGCCTACGCCGGCGAAGCCAACCGGCTTCTGCTTCTTCCCTTCCAACAAGAAAATTTGGCCGATTCTCTCCTTCACATCCTTTTTGGAATTATAGAGAGTGGAATCTGCATTCGCCGTTCCAGAATAAACCCTGAAGAGACTCAGTTTTCCGGCAAAGGGATCGGCGATCGTCTTAAAGACAAAGGCGGAGAAAGGTGCATCTTCTTTGGGTTCACGGGTTTCAGGTTCTCCCGTCCTGGGATTCTTTCCCTGAACCGGACCCCTTTCCAACGGTGAAGGAAAGCAGGAGATCGCCAGATCAAGAAAAGGTTGCATCCCTATGTTTCGGGTGGAGGAGCCGCAAAGGGCAGGAACCAGTTTTCTTTCCATCGTTCCCTTTCGAAGACACCGGGTAATCTCCTCTATGGAAACCTCTCCCGACTCCAAGTATTTTTCCATTAATTGATCGTCCATTTCCACCACGATCTCGACCAGCTTCTCGCGAAGCCGTTCCACCCCTTCTTTCATGTCCGGAGGGACGTCCTTGAGTTCGAATTGACCGCTCCCATCTTCACGATACAAATAAGCCTTCCTCTGAATCAAATCCACCATGCCCTTAAAACTTCCGTCTCCTCCGATGGGAAGTTGAACAGGAACGGGGGGTTGAGAAGGAAAAATCTTTTTCACCTCATCCACCACTTTGAGAAAATTGGCCCGTTCCGTATCCATTTTGCTGACATACAGAATTCGTGGGACTTGAAACTCATTGGCGTATCCCCACACGGTCTCGGTTTGCACTTTGACCCCCGAATTTCCGCTGACGACGATGACGGCCCCATCTACCACCCTCATGGAGGCCTTCGCCTCAGCGATAAAATTGGCATACCCCGGGGTATCAATGATATGAAACGAATGTTTATTCCACTCAAAATGAGAAAGAGAGGCACTGATGCTAATCTTTCGATTGATTTCTTCCGGTTCAAAATCCATCAACGAGGAACCATCATCCACACGGCCAAGACGGGTATTTTCGCCCACGTCAAGGAGAATGGCCTCAACCAAGGAGGTCTTCCCTTCACCGCCGTGGCCGAAGGTTCCTATGTTTCGAATGGTGGTTGGTTCGCCTCGCTTCATCTCTTCTCCTTTCCGTCAGAACAATACATTAAATTACCTTTTTTCTCAATAAAAAGTCAACCCTCCTCAGGCCATCGTTGACACAGAAGTGCGATTTTCTTAGAATGTTTTCTTAAGAGGTTCTGATATGGAGAGTTCTGTCTTTTTTTCGGATCTCAGGGTTGAACCCGGGAAAACCCTCCTGGACAAATTGGACATCCTTCTGGATCGGGCTGATCTGAAGGGAAAGATCCGGGAGAAGGATTTGGTGGCGATTAAACTCCATTTTGGGGAGAAAGGAAATACGGCCTTTGTTCGACCCATCTTTTTACGAAGGGTGGTGGATCGAGTCAAACAATATAAAGGGAAGCCTTTCTTAACCGATGCCAACACCCTCTATGTTGGAACTCGGGGTGAAGCGGTCTCCCATCTAATCACCGCTTTTGAAAACGGGTTCACAGAGTCTGTCGTGAATGCCCCTATCCTGATTGCCGATGGTTTGAGAGGCAATAGTGCCGTCAAGGTTCGGATTGACAAACCCATTTTCAAAACAGTCTCCATCGCCCGAGAGATCTATATGGCGGATGGACTGATTGCGGTCACCCATTTCAAAGGTCATGAATTGTCCGGGTTCGGAGGAGCCTTGAAGAATCTGGGAATGGGGTGCGCCAGCCGTGAAGGAAAGCTGAGTCAGCATTCAAATATCTCACCCCAAGTCAAGGGCAAAGCCTGCAAGGGATGTAAGGCCTGTCTTAGCCGGTGCTCACAGGAAGCCATCTCGATGCGGCCACCGCAGTCGGAGGTCGAAACCAAACAGGGTATTGCCTTTATCGATCCCAAAAAATGCATCGGGTGCGGAGAATGCATCCTCACCTGTTCTTCAGGGGCTATTGAAATCCAATGGAACGAGAGCGTCCCTATTTTTCAAAAGAAAATGGTGGAGTATGCCTATGGAGTTATCCAGAAGAAAAAGGGAAAGACGCTTCACTTAAACTTTCTCACTCAAATCTCTCCCGCCTGTGACTGCTACGGATATTCTGATACACCGATTGTCAACGATATCGGGATCCTTTCTTCCGAGGACCCGGTTGCCATCGATCAGGCGTCGGTTGATTTGGTGAATGGGCAGGAAGGAAACCGAACTTCCAAACTCACAGGAGCCTGGAAACCCGGAGAAGACAAATTTAGAGCGATTTATCCGCTGGTTAACTGGAGTATTCAGCTTGCCTATGCCGAAGAAATCGGGATGGGCACAAGGGAATATGAATTGATTAGAATATAGGTCCAATATCCCTGTTTGTAGGGCAACCCTTTAGGGTTGCTCTTAAACAATACATGCTAAATTTATACCATGAGTAAGTCAAATCCAAAGAAGCCAAGAGATTTGTATTTCTTGAAGTTGTCCACTAGGCCCTTTCTAACTGGATTATTGAAAATATAGCGTGCAACATTCGTTGTATCTTCTCCTCTTCTCAGCGCGTGCGCAAAGTGACAGGCCCGTTTTCTTTTTATAATAAAAGCTCGTAGATTGCTTATGTGAGGAGATGAATCCCCTCTTGTCCGAACTGTTATCTTTGCCCTCTATCAAAAGGTGAAGATGGTCCGGCATAAAACAGTATGCCCAGACTCTAAACCCAAAAGAACTTGACTTTTCTCGCAAAGTGTCAGTTAGCCAGCTAACAAAAAGAAGATCATTCTTAAAAACCCGCTCTTTTTTGTAAGTGCAAATTGTGACGAAGTAGTGAAAGAAGCCCGTATAATCGAAACCCTTCAACCGAACGCGTTTTTTGTGGATAATTTCCGTGTTTATCGGGTAAAGTTTTTGAGCAAGGCTAAAGCCTTGCCCTACAGATTGATTAGCGATCTACCGTCAACCAAGCGCCACAATTAATACTTCACTTCTTTCAAGAATAATCCCTGGGCTGGGGCGGTGGGGCCTGCTTCTTTCCTGTCCTTGGAATTTAAGATCTTACGAAAATCGGCAGCGTTCATCTTTCCTCTTCCAATCTCGACTAATGTTCCGACGATGGACCTCATCATTTGTTTCAAAAAGCCGTTTGCTTCGACCTCGAACCGTATGAGGCCGTCTCGCCCCCTCTTCCATTCCGCCCTAATCACTCTTCGAATGGTTGTACGAGTGGGAGAGCCCACCGTGCGGAACGCAGAAAAGTCATGTTCTCCAATCAAACTCTGAGCCGCCTTCTTCATCTCCGTCAAATTCAGCTTCTGAGGAATATGCCATACATACCCGTGGTGAAAAACTGACCGAAGATTCCGATTGAGAATTCGGTACTCGTAGACCTTGCTTTTCGAATGCTTCCGTGCATGAAAACCTTCGTCAACCTCATCTACCTTTTGAATAACAATATTTGGAGGGAGAAGACTGTTGAGTGCTCTCTGGATTGCACGGATATCCATCTGGCTCTGTGTCCTGAAGTGAGCTACCTGGCCTAAGGCATGAACCCCTGAATCCGTTCTCCCGGAACCAGTCAAACGAATTCTCTCGCCTGTAAGCCGTGACAGCTTCTCTTCAAGCGTCCCCTGGATGGTCGGCCCTCCTGGCTGGACCTGCCATCCTTGATAATTCGTTCCATCGTATTCAATGAGGAGTTTTATGTTACGCATAATCTTCGCCCACAGTAAATGAGGGTGCTACAGCTACCTTCCGCTTACTGCCTTCAACCTACTGCTTTCCACTTTCCACCTTCGACCTTCCACTGACGAGCTTCAAGGCCCATCCTGGTTTGATCGAGATGGCTCCTTCTGAGCAGACCTCAAGACAACAGAAGCAACGAATGCATTCTCCGTAATCAAAGATCAAATCCGTTCCCTTTCTCGTTAGGGCTTGGGGTGGGCAGATCTTTGCACATTGATCACAATCCTTGCATACTTCGTCATCGATCACTGGTTTGGAAGTCAGAGCATTCTTCAACGCCTTTCTCAAGATTGCCGGTAAGTGCCAATCCGGCTGAGAGAGGGCTGGAAACTGGAAGTTGGAAATCTTAAGATCTTGTACCCTTTCCCCCAGAACCTCAATCGGATCTTTTCCCATCCCCTGTTCAAGCGCCACACGATTCGTTAACAGAGATTCCCTTGAAATCCCTAACAGGTCACATACGATCTGATCCAAACTCAAGGGGTCCCCGCTTGCCAGAACCAATCCTATTGGAATCGGGCGGCCGCTATTCGGTCCATTCCCTTCCATCCCCACAATCCCATCCAAAATGGAGAGGGAGGGCTGGATCACCTGGGAGATATCAAAAAGTATTTGGGCAAAGATTTTTCGATCATCTCCTGCCTTGAGATGCCATAAGGCTTTCTTAGGTCCGGGGATACACCCGAAGAGGTTCTTTACCCCCAGGGTGAGAAGCGTCAGGCTATGGGTTTTGAATTTAGGAAGGTTGATGATCACATCCGCTTCCAAAACAGTCTGGTCAACTTCCAATTGTCTAAATGTTCTCCCTCCGCCTTTCAAAGGGAGAACAGGTCTGTTGAATTCCACAAGAGGGCACTTCATCTTATCGGCCACTGCCTTGATGCCAGCTTTCTCAGCCGTCCTCGTCAAACTTCCGACCGAAGGACTATCTCCAATAAAAGGGACTCCTCCCGCCTCTCGAACGATCTGGATCATCCCCCTCACGACAGAGGGATGAGTCGTCACAGCTTTTTCTGGAGGTTTTCCGTAAAGGAGATTAGGTTTAAGGAGAACCCGTGGCTTCCCTCGGCTTCCCTCGGCTTTGCCGAGAGACGAGCGCCGAGAGGAGAGCGCCCCGAGCCGAGCACGACTGTCTTTGTTTACAAAAGTTTGAATCCCTCCGATCAGGTCGATGGCCTGGCGAAGCGCGCTCAAGACCTTTTCTTCATCATATTCTTTGCACTTGACAATAGAGACAGAAGATTTCATCTAACCCAGATGTTCCTTTCCGGTCATTTCACGAATAGAGATTTCGATCACCGCTGTTCTCTTCAGAATCTCCGGGGCCACTCCTTGGTAGCCCCCCTCCGGCTGGTATTTTTCCATCAGTCTTTCGAGAATTTCCAATTTTCTGTCAACCTGACTCACAATGATAGCACTTCCCTTGACGATAACGCTTCGATAGTAATATGTGCTCTTGCAGGCGGGTTCCACTGCCGCCACGTAGGCAATAGGCTCGTCCACTTCAAAACAGACGGAACTGCCCCGACGGATGTCGCTGATCTTCTCCCCTTTCGTTGAAGAGTGGAGATAGATCCTTCCGTTCCAATAAATAAAGTTGACAGGTTTGATCACCGGATAGCCCTTTCGATTAACGGTGGCCATCCTTCCGACAGGGGACTGCTCTAAAATGGCTAAGAGGGTTTCCTTATTCTTTAATTCCCGATCTCGGCGTCGCATCACTCGTTCTCCTCAATTTGCATCGCATAACGCCCCTCACCCTTCCCCTCTCCCCGCGCGGGAGAGGGTGGGGATGAGGGGGCCCTGATCACCCCTTCTCTAAATACGGGGACAAGGGAGGTAATATCGATTTGAGCGCAATAGTCAAGGTCATCCTCAAAACCACGGTTAATCAACTGTTTTCCATGATAGGAGAGGTGAAAAGCTTCTAATAAATTATTTTTGAATCTTTGATAAAGAATCTGGGCGCATCTGGAGGCATCCGTCAGAGAAATAGATTTCTTCCTTTTCTTTGTGATCAGACCGATCAACATTCCTCCGCAGACTGTGTCCTCCAGAGAAAAACCTCCTTCATCCCCTGAGAGGAAAATGAGCAGCTCCCTCCCTGACTCAAGACATCTCCGTGCCACGGCTCCAATGTTAAGAAAACTTCCCACTAAAACTTCTTTCCCGGAAGAAACCAAATGAAACGCCTTTGTTCCGTTGGTCGTCGTCAGGATCAGTTTCTTCCCTTTCACACTTTCGGCGACATACTCTTTGGGAGAATTCCCTAAATCAAATCCCGGTATACTCTTACTTTCCCTCTCCCCGCCTAAAAGCACGGAACCCCGCGGAAAAACCTTAGCCATCTGAAGAGCCTCCTCCACACCGGCCAAAGGGAGAATCTCCAAGGCTCCCTGGGATATCGCATTGACCATGACAGAAGTCGCTCTCAGAACATCGACGACAACGACTGTTCGATTTAAAAGGGCATCTGAATTCGGTGGAGATGGAACCAGTTGAATATCGACCTGCATGGAGAAAAATTATCACATAGACAGCCCCTTTGCAAGCTGTGATGCAGAAGGAGCGGGATTCCAAAGTATTTGCTTTTTGTCGTTGAAGATGTTAACAGATTATAATAAAGTTTTTTTGTTGGATTTATTGGGAAGGTTTTTAGTAGCACCAGTCTTTCGGATCAATGACTAAACTCCTTCTCTCCTGCCCAGTTGCCGTTCACGAATGAAGAAAACAGTCAAGACCATCGCATTGGGGATGCTTTCGTTAGGGCTTTGTTTTGCGTCCTTTTCAAATGGGGCGGGCGAAGAGTTCCCTGTCGCTCCACCTCCAATGACAGAGGGATTGTTTCCCTGCAGCAACTGTCATGCCTCGATGGAGGTGAATCGGAAGAAGAGAGTCTTGAAGGAAGAGCACACCGATATCAAGCTCCATCACGCCGAGTCGATGCGGTGGTGTCTTGATTGCCATGATGCGAAGAATCGAGATAAACTGCGGCTGTATAATGGGGATTTGATTCCCTTCACTGAAAGCTATCGGCTCTGCGGGGAATGCCACGGTTTTGTGTATAATGACTGGAAGGCGGGCATTCATGGAAAAAGAACTGGATACTTTATGGGATCCGGCAAGAGAACCTACTATCTCTGTGCTCACTGCCACGATCCTCACCAGCCAAAATTCAAACCGATAAAACCCGAGCCTCCACCAATAAAACCAAAGGATTCGTAATGCTAAATAGACGTTTCACCCGAAGAGAGTTTCTTCGTAATGCTTCACTGACTGCCCTAGGAGGTCTTGCTATCCCCCTCTTCTCCTCCTGCACGAAGGAGGAGGCCGAGGACTTTTTACAGAAACATTTTCGGGAAATGACACTGGAAGAGAAGAGGCGCGTCATTGCCAAGCTGGAAGAGAGGTACTTGCAAAAGTATGGAAGGAAATTTCAAATTAGCACCCAGGAGGCAGTTCCCGACACGCTTTGGGCATATGGCCTGGAGCTTTCCCGATGTATTGGCTGTCGAAGATGCGTTTACGCCTGTGTAAAAGAAAATAACCATTCACGACATGACCCTCAACTTCAGTGGATTAGGGTTCTCAGGCTCAAAAGAGGAAACCTGATCAATCTTGAAGACTCAGAACATTATTACAATCCTGATCTCGTTCCGGAAAAGGGATTTATCTATCTTCCCGTTCAGTGTCAGCAATGTCAGGAGCCTCCTTGTGTGAAGGTGTGCCCTGTCCACGCCACTTGGCAAGAACCGGACGGTATCGTCGTGGTTGATTACAACTGGTGCATCGGCTGCAGATACTGCATCGCAGCCTGTCCCTATAAAGGGAGGGTTTTCAACTGGGCGGAGCCAAACATTCCGAGAGAGGAGATAAACCCTTCCGTCCATTACCTGGGAAACCGACCCAGAATGAAGTGTGCTGTGGAAAAATGCACGTTTTGTATCCAGCGCGTAAGGCAAGGAAGGTATCCCGCCTGCGTGGAAGCTTGCCCTACGGGAACGAGGAAATTTGGCAACCTCCTCGACCCGAATAGCGAAATGCGGTATATCATCGATCGAAAGCGGGTCTTCAGGCTCAAGGAAGATTTAGGTACAGAACCGAAGTTTTATTACTTCTTTGAAGCATAGAAAAGCATATGGAAAAGTTGCGGGAAATATTGAATGAAACATGGCATTTTTACAAGAGGACCTTGACCCTTGTGGTAACAGGGAGCAGCCTGTACTATGCCTGGTGTTTCTCCCTCATGGCGATCATCGGCATGGGTTTTCTATTTTATATGAGGCAACACGATTTAGGTCTGATCGCAACAAAAATGAATGATCAGGTTTCCTGGGGCCTCTACATTGCCAATTTCACGTATCTGGTCGGGGCGGCTGCAGCCGCGGTTCTTCTGGTCATTCCGTCTTATGTCTACCATTTCAAGCCGATCAAAGAGATTGTCGTGCTCGGTGAGCTCTTCGCCGCCTCCTCCATCGTCATGGCCATTCTCTTTGTGATGGTCGACCTCGGGAGGCTCGACCGATTCTGGCACATGCTTCCTTTCATAGGACTGATGAACTTTCCCCAATCGCTTTTGGCCTGGGATGTCCTTGCCCTCAACGGTTATCTATTCCTGAACCTTCTTATCCCGATCTACCTTTTAGTCAAGTTCTACTACCGGAAAGAGCCCAACTGGAAGTTTATTCTTCCTTTTATCTTAATCTCCATCCCCATGGCGGTGGCCATCCACACTGTCACGGCCTTCCTTTATAATGGCCTTCCTGCCCGTCCCTTCTGGAATGCATCGATCCTTGCCCCGAGGTTTCTGGCCAGTGCCTTCTGCTCAGGGCCTGCCATCATCATCATTATTTTTCAGATCATCCGGAAGGTATCCGTGCACCATATAGAGATAGAGGATAATGCCCTCTTCAAGATATCAGAACTAATCGCCTACGCCATGTTTCTCAACCTGTTTCTTCTCTCTGCCGAGATATTTAAGGAGTATTATTCTCAAACGGTTCATATTGCAGCCTTTAAATACCTGTTCGAAGGCCTCCACGGCCACAAGGAGCTCGTGCCTTGGATATGGTCGGCGATGACGATGAATGTCATCGCATTCATCATCTTTCTGATTCCCCAAACCCGGAAACGATTAACCACCCTAAATTTGGGCTGTTTACTCATTATCATCGGGGTATGGATCGAGAAGGGACCCGGTTTTGTGATACCCGGGTTTGTCCCGGATCCTCTCGGCGAAATCTTCGAATATTTTCCCAATCACTTAGAGCTCATGGTGTCTTTCGGCATCTGGGCAACAGGGCTCCTCATCTTCACCCTGTTGATGAAGGTGGCCATCCCCATTGAGGCAGGGGAATTCAGCCACGTTAGCTATATTGAACGCAGCTTCAGGCGCGAAGAAGAAGATCAAGGCTGGAGAAAAGGCACTTTCAAAAAAATTTAGGCGCCTTTTCAAAATACAGTTTTTTTGCTTTAAAAATACATAATTTAGTGTATTGATTTGTAAGACCCTTCCCCTTAAGATTCATTGCAATAACGATCGTTGTTTATGATTCGATCTATTGGAGTCGGGTGATCCTCCGGATAGCTCGGCAGTGACCAAATGGCTCACAGCATGAAATTTTTCCTTATTGGATTGGCGGCAGGGTTCCTTATACTCTTCCTCCTCATCCGTTTGGGCATTGGCTCCAGGACTGGCCAACCGATCTCCTTCAACCATAAGAAACATATTGAACAGGGGTTAGAGTGCGACTCCTGTCACCGTTATTTTAAAACTCAAAACTTTTCCGGAATGCCTGACCTAACCACCTGCCTTGAATGCCATAAAGAACCGGTTACCAAATCCTCAGAAGAAGAAAAGATCAGACAATATCAAAAAAAGGGACGAGAAATTTCCTGGAGACGAATATACGGAGAACCCGATCACGTCTTCTTTTCCCACCGTCGGCATGTGGTTCTAGGAAAACTGCCATGTCAGACCTGCCATGGAAATATTGCTGAAAGCGAGCGACCACCCTCCAGGCCATGGGTGAAGATGACGATGAATTGGTGCATGAACTGCCATTCCGAGAACAAAGTAACGAATGATTGCTTGGAATGCCATGTCTAATGAGGAAAGCACCAAATGACAAGCACCAAATTCCAAATAAACTCCAATCTGCAAAATTCAAAATTCAAATAAAATCGTTCCGAAATTTTGAAATTGGTGCTTGGGATTTACTTGGGATTTGGGATTTGGAATTTGGAATTTGGAGTTTGGTGAGTATACGATGAAACTCAGCCGTAGGGATTTTTTGAAGATGGGTGCAGGGGCCGGCACCGCTATTGCCCTCGGGGGCGGTTTCTGGAAATGGTCCCAATTCCCAGTCGCCAAGAATCTAAATCCTCCTGGTGTCGAAAGGTGGATTCCTACCGTTTGCGGGCAATGCACAGGCGGCTGCGGAATACTGGCTAGAATTATTGACGGATGGGCCGTCAACATCGTTGGAAACCCCCTCCATCCTGTCAACCGTGGGACTCTCTGTCCCAAAGGGATTGCAAGCCTCCAAGGTCTCTACGATCCGGACCGCATTCGCACTCCCTTAAAGAGGTCGGGCAGGAGAGGCGAAGGTCGATGGCAACCGGTCTCATGGGATGAGGCGCTTTCCGTTGTTACCGAATCACTGAGAAAACTCCGGAAAAATGGAGAGCCTCATCGCCTTGTGCTTCTGGGAGGAAGATACCGGGGGTTGATGAGAGGTCTTTGGGAACGTTTTCTCGAGACCTTTGGATCGCCCAATTATATCGATAATCAGTTTCAATGGGAAGGCCCAACCATGGAGGGCCTCTATCTCACTCAGGGAATCCATTCCCTGCCCGCTTATGACTTCGAAAATGTCCGATACATACTCTCTTTTGGTTCGGACCTCCTCGAATCGTACTGGTCTCCCGTGCAGGCCCTAAGTGCTTATGGGCAATTCAGGAGGGGAAACTCGGAACGCCGTGGTAAATTGGTCCAGATTGAACCGCGCCTCTCCGTCACCGGCATCAAAGCGGACGAGTGGCTTCCAATCCAGCCCGGAACCGAAGGGTTGTTGGCTCTCGGCATTGCAAATATGATGATTAAGGAGGGACTTTACCATAAAGAATTTGTGGCCAGTCTCAGTTCCGGGTTTGAAAATTGGACGGACCCAAGCGGAAAAGAACATCTCGGTTTCAAGGAATTTGTCCTTTCGGAATACGACTCTGATGTCGTGTCTCGGCGGACAGGCGTGCCCGTTGATTCGATCATCCGGCTGGCCCGGGAGTTTGCATCAAACCAGCCCTCTATCGCCATAGGCTTCCGGGATCGTCCTTTCCAACAGATGGCCGTTTCAATCCTGAACGGATTGGCGGGTAACATCGATGCCTCGGGAGGGCTCCTCGTACCGAGAACGGTTCCCCTTCAGTCGCTTCCGCCGTTTGGAAAAGATGCTGTCGCTGAAAAGGGACTGCGAGTCGAAAGAATCGATGGCGTGAAGAAATCTTCCGTGATGCTCCAGCAACCCTATTTCTTTGCCAGAAATGCGGCCTCTGGAAAACCGTATCGCCCGGAAGCCCTGTTTATTTACTACAGTAATCCTCTCTTTTCGAATCCGAATCCAGATCTCTTCTTAAAGGCCTTTGTGGAAATTCCTTTGATTGTCAGTTTTTCCCCCTACATGGACGACACGACCCTATTCGCAGACCTTATTCTACCCGACCATACGCCCCTTGAAAGATGGCAGGATGATCCTGTCTCTTTGAACAAAGGGTTTCCAGTTCTCGGAATCCGGCAACCCATCGTTGAGCCGCTCTATCAAACGAAAGCGACGGGTGACATCCTCCTTCAAATCACAAAATCCCTAGGGGGAGAGATCCAGAAGGCCTTTCCCTGGAGTGATTTTAAGGAAGTCTTGCTTTACGGGATCAAAGGGGTTTTCGACGCAAAACGGGGCGACGTCTTCGGCCTCCAGTTTGAACAAGCCTGGACCCGTCTACTTGAGAGAGGGGGCTGGGCAGCCCCTTCCTACAAAACCTTTGATGAGTTCTGGAAACAGCTTCAAGAGAAAGGGGGATGGTGGGACCCCATCTATGACTTTAAGGAATGGGATCGGGTTTTTCGAACCCCCACAAAAAAATTCGAGTTCTATGCGCAGGGATTGAAGCAAACTCATCCACCCTTGGCCTATGATCCTAAAGATGTTTCTTTCTTCCCCCATTGGGAGGAATCGGAGAAGAGAACTGATAAAAAAGAGTATCCATTTCATCTCAACATATTTAGAACAATGACGCTGACAGGCAGCCGCAATGCCAACCAGCCCTGGCTTCAAGCCAGCGTCGGATCCTATGTGTTTGAGAGATGGGAAACATGGGTGGAGATCAATCCTGAGACGGCGAAGCGGCTTGGGGTCGAGGATAAAGACTGGGTATGGGTGGAATCCCCGAAGGCGAAGATAAAAGCAAGGGCAATCCTTTATAAGGGAGCCATGCCGGAGGTCGCAAGTATTCCTTTTGGCGAGGGACACAAATCCGGAGGTCGCTGGTCCGAAAACCTGGGGGAAAATCCTTATCGACTCATCGGGGGAGATTTGGATCCTTTGACCGGATACCCGATCAATGAATCCACGCGCGTCAAAATTTATAAAGCCTAACTGTAAAAATATGAAATTCGAAATGCGAATATCGAATTCCCAAACAAATTCCAAATGCGAATTTTCAAAACAGCAATGTGTTGGACGTCTCATTTTGGTCATTTAGATAGAATAGATAGAATTGTTTCGAATTTCGGATGTCGCGTTTCGAGTTTAAGGGGTTTTAGATGCATCGCTGGGGAATGGTCATTGACTTAGATAAATGCACCGCCTGTCAGGCTTGCGTGGTCGCCTGTCAGGCAGAAAACAATGTGGCGATTATTGGGCCAGAAGAGTCCGCCAAGGGTCGTACCATTCACTGGATCGAATTGATCTCTTATATCGAAGGGGAGTACCCTCATATCAAAGCCAGGCTTCTTCCACGCCCCTGCATGCATTGCGACAATCCGCCCTGCACAAAAGTCTGTCCGGTCAACGCTACGTACATCAATGAAGAAGGACTTGTGGGCCAGATCAATCACCGATGCATTGGCTGCCGCTATTGCACCACCGCCTGCCCCTACACCGTCAAATACTTTAACTGGTATCCACCCGAGTGGCCAAGGGAACTGAAAGGCTCCCTCAATCGAGATGTCTCCGTCAGAACGAAGGGGGTGGTGGAGAAATGCACTTTCTGCAGCCACCGTCTTCTCCGAGCAAGAGAAAAGGCAAAGATTGAAGGAAGAGACCTTCTGCCTGAAGATTATATCCCGGCCTGCGTCCAGGCATGCCCGAGCGGCGCCATGTACTTTGGCGATCTGAACGATCCCAACAGCGTCGTCTCAACCCTTTCACGTGAGAGGAGGGCCTTCAGACTGATGGAAGAGTTAGGTACGGAGCCTAAGGTGATCTATCTGTCAGAGGGAATGTAATGGAAGAAAAAGCGTTGAAATTAGAAGAAGACGCCGCTCTTTTCGAGCCCATCAGAAGGACAGGAAAGCCATTCTACCTCACCCTCTCCATCCTCATCGCTGTCATTCTCTGGGCAATATGGGCTTACCTTTATCAGTACGGTCATGGGTTGGGCGTGACCGGGCTGGCGAGGCCGATCTTTTGGGGAGTCTACATCACCAACTTCGTCTTCTTCATCGGGATCAGCCACGCGGGAACACTCATCTCCGCAATCCTTCGTCTTGCCAAAGCGGAATGGAGAAGGTCGATCACCCGATCTGCAGAAGTGATCACGGTTCTTGTCCTCTTTTTCGGTGTGGGCAATATCCTGATGGATCTCGGGAGGCCCGACCGGATGTTGAATATCATCCAATTCGCCCAATTCCGGTCTCCCCTGCTCTGGGACGTCTCGAGCATCACCGTCTATCTCACTGCCAGTTCGATCTACCTCTATCTTCCCTTGATTCCCGACATCGCCCTGATGAGAGATTATAGTGGAAAACGAAAATGGTTTTACCGGATCTTCGCTCTGGGTTGGAGCGGAACACAAAGGCAGCATCACTTATTAGAAAGAGGAATCGCCTTTATGGCCATTCTCGTCATCCCGGTCGCCGTCTCTGTTCACACGGTCGTCTCCTTTGTCTTCGCCATGACCATTCAACCGATGTGGCACAGCGCCATCTTCGGCCCCTACTTCGTCGCTGGCGCCATCTTCTCGGGGATTGCCGGTCTCATCGTAGCCATGAATGTAATCCGAAAAGTTTACCACCTAGAGGATTATCTCAGACCTGTCCATTTCAATAATCTGGGAATTCTCCTTTTGGTAATGACCCTTCTGTGGTTCTATTTCACCTTCACAGAATATATTACGGTTTACTACGGGGGCGAGCCCATTCACATGACCATCTTCTGGTCGAAATTTACAGGAAGATTTGCACCCTATTTTTGGGGGATGTTCATATTCTGTTTTGTCATTCCACTACCCATTCTAAGCCTTCGAAAGACGCGAACACCCTTGGGCACCTTAATCGCGTCCATATCCATTATTATCGGCATGTGGCTGGAACGATTTGTGATCGTCGTACCGACTTTGACCAACCCGAGGCTTCCGAATGAAGCGGCGAACTATTCACCCACTTGGGTGGAGTGGTCCATTTTGGCCGGCTGTGTTTCCTTTTTCGTCGTTCTCTATATGATCTTTACTAAAGTTTTTCCCATTGTCTCTATTTGGGAGGTCAGAGAGGGGAGGGAGAAATCGATGGCCGAGGTTCAAGAAAGGATCAAGACGTACCTGCCGGGAATCGGGGTTGAATAAACATCGATGCAAAAGATGGAATCTGGTCACCTGATATCCTGACATCTTTCAACACGGAGTCCTTATGAGGAAAGCGAATATCGCCTTTGGAATGGTCATCCTCCTGATCGCCTCATCCCTTTTTGCACAG
The DNA here is from genome assembly GCA_035625415.1 of Thermodesulfobacteriota bacterium. Classification (GTDB taxonomy): domain Bacteria; phylum Desulfobacterota; class BSN033; order BSN033; family UBA1163; genus UBA1163. The sequence goes on along the minus strand of DASPPQ010000068.1, from coordinate 22,411 downwards.
CCTCCTCTTCCTCAGGATCCAACGATAGGAGCCCGTCTCTTTGTCAGTAAAGGTTGCGTGAAATGCCACGCGCTAAGAGGAGAAGGGGGCAAGGTGGGACCGGATCTGGGAAAGATCGATTTAGGGGATACCCAGCTGGATCTGGCTGGAAAGCTCTGGAACCATATCCCTTCGATGACCAAGGGGATGGAGCGGGCTAAAATCATAAAGCCGACTTTAACTGGCGAAGAGATTACTGAAATCTCTGCTTACCTTTACTTCCTCAAATTTTTTGATGAGCCGGGAAATCCAGTTCGGGGCAAGTATCTCTTCAACGAAAAAGGATGCAATAACTGTCATCTCCTCACCGGCAAGGGGAAGGATGGAGAACCAGGGCTGGATCAATTTCCGCAGAACCTCTCCCCGGTCTTCTTAAGTCAGTCTATCTGGAACCATGGTCCGGTCATGATTGCCCAGATGGTGAAGATTGGAATGAAATGGCCGGTCTTTGAAGGAACGGAGATGATGGACCTTCTGGAATATATCAAGACGAATGCGAAGGGGCCAAAGGAAACAGCCTTTATCACACCGGGAAATCCTAGAGAAGGTAAGCAGGTTTTTGTTTCAAAGGGCTGCACCAAATGTCATGCCGTCCGAGGTGAAGGGGGAAAGGTGGCAGACGATCTTGGGGGGAAGGCAAAGATTTTCTACAAGAGCCTCACTCAGATCGCTTCCATCATGTGGAATAAGGGCCCTGCGGTCTTTGCTAAAATGGCCCAAACCGAAACGGGGATTCCGAAATTCACCCCGAAGGAGATGGCCGATCTCATGGCCTATCTCTATTTCCTCCATTTCATCGATGAACCCGGAAACTCAGTAAATGGCCGGAAGGTCTTTTCAGACCTGGGATGTTCCAAGTGTCATGGTTCAGATGGGAAACCCGGAGAATTAATGAACGTCGACCTCTCGAAATATCGGAAGGTTGCCAATCCTATGGAGATCGTAGCAGGCATCTGGAATCATAGCACGCAGATCGAGAAGGCGCTGAGGGAGAAGGGAATTCCTTGGCCCCGATTCAAGAAGGGTGAGTTGGCCGATCTTCTTGAACATATCCGGTCTCCCAGAAAGAAATAGAAAGGGAACGAAATGAGACGCATCGATGTCTGGCTCTTTGTCGGTCTCCTCTTTTGGGGTGGAAATTGGATCATATTGAATCGGGCCGTAGGTGCAGAGAAAAAAGAAGTATATCTCCTTCCGGGGGACGTCAAAGAAGGATGGAAGGTGTTTTATCAAAAAGGATGCATCCAGTGTCATTCCATTTGGGGAGAAGGGGGTAAAGGAGGATCTGATCTGGGCACCCTTTCTCAAGCTTACGTTAGCCAATCCCAGCTTGCGGCTTTGATGTGGAACCACAGTCCTGACATGTGGGGAAGAATGATTGCAAGAAAAATCCCTTTGGAGAAAATAGGAAAGAAAGAAATGTCGGACCTCTTTGCCTTTCTGTATTTCATTCGTTACATGGATGAGCCGGGAGATCTCAACAAGGGAAAAACAATTGTAGATAGCGCCTGTGCTAAATGCCATGCCACAAAAGAGGGTGCGAAATCAGACCTGCGTCGCTGGGGAATGTACACGAATCCGATTCTTTGGGCTCAGATGATGTGGAATCATTCGTCCCAGATGGAGAAAGAGATAAAGCGGACAGGTTCCCTTCGCTTTGAATTCAAGGGAAAAGAAATGGTTGATCTGATTGCTTACATTCGAAGCCTCAACCCGGGCGCCGACAAGGTCTACCTTTCCCCAGGAGATCCTAAATCAGGTGAGAGGCTTTTTTCCGAGAAGGGATGCATCAAGTGCCATGCCTTCGGAGGAGCATACGACCTGTCGCGGAAGAAGGAATTTCCTCGAACATTAGCTCAGTTGGCAGGAGTGATGTGGAACCATTCTGAGGAGATGAGGCAAGGGATGGAAAAAAAAGGAATTACGTTTCCAGATCTTTCTTCTCAGGAGATGGCTCATCTCGTTGCCTATCTCTTCTCGACTCGATACTTCGACGAGCCAGGCAATGTGGAGAACGGTAAAAGCGTCTTCACCAAAAGGCAATGTACCCTCTGCCATAAAAAGGGAGCTATAGCAGGGGATCTGTCTCAACTTAAAGGCCAGATTTCACCCATCTTCATGGCTCAGGCGATGTGGAATCATGGGCCGAAGATGTTAGAAAAAATGAGGGAAGTCAAAGTCCCCTGGCAAAAGATCGATGGGAAAGAAATGGTCGACCTGATGGAATATCTCAACCGTGGGCAATAACCAAATCCCAAATCTCAAGCACCAAATAATCACCAAAATTCCAATGACCCAAACTTTTGGAAAATTGGAAAATTGGGCAATTGGAATTTACGTGGATTTTGGTGCTTGAGATTTGGTGCTTACTCCGAAGGAGTTGAAAATGGTCTCTACGGACTGGTTGAAAAAGACGGAATTATTCGGAACCCTCAGCGAATCTCAGTTGGGCATCTTGCGCTCCCATTCCTCTGTTGAATCTTTGCCCGAGGGGAAAATCATTTTCCACCAGGGAGACGAGGCGAATCACCTCTATATCCTGATCGAAGGCATGATCGATCTCTCGGTCAAAACCGGGGAAAAGGTTGACTTCTTGACCTCCAAGATAGAAAAAGAAGGGTCCGCCTTCGGAATTCCTTCTCTCATCGAGCCTTTCCGTTATAATGTGACGGCCACATGCTTGAAGCCCTCCAAAGTATTAGTCATCCGTGCGGATCGCCTGAAGACGGAAATGGAAAGGGATCCGAAGATGGGGATGGAGATTATGAGGAAGCTCGTTTCTATCTACTTCAATCGTCTAAATGAGATGCGTTCAGGAGTTTCTAACTTTCTCAAAGTTTTCAAATTGAAGACATCATGATCGGCAAGTGCCCCGCAAGCCCCGCAATGTAGGCGGGGTCAAGGAGCACAACTAAAACAGTATTTCTTTTGCTCGCTTTCCGCTCGCCACTACGTGTCCAGGAAGCGCCGCGCTGTGGGCGGGGAGCTTCAGATTGCCTCTTATGAATCGATTCCATGTCCAAGTTCCGGATGAGCGTTGGTTTCAAGAAAACATCGGCTGCGAAAATGCCTGCCCCGTCAATACCCGTGCTCCCCAATACATCTCGGCCATCCGACAAGAGAATTATAATCTGGCCTTTGAGCTTAACCGCGGCGATAACCTCTTCCCCGCTATTCTAGGCCGAATCTGCGTCCACCCTTGCGAAGAGAAATGCCGAAGAGGTCTTCTGCTCGACCTTCCCATTTCTATCTGCTCATTGAAGAGGGCTTCTGCGGATTTCAAAACTCATGACCGCCAAGGAGAACCAGCGATCATAAAGAGGGACAAAAAGGTGGCGATCATCGGTGCCGGACCCTCCGGACTTTCGGCCGCCAATGATCTCGCCAAGCTCGGTTATTCTGTCACCATCTATGAGTCCTTCTCCATTCCAGGCGGAATGCTCAATGTCGGAATTCCTCCTTACCGCCTTCCCAGGGAAGTCGTGCGGCGGGCGATTGGGGAGGTAAGACAGTTAGGGGTAGAAATCGCCACCGGGACTCCCATCGGAAAAGAGCTGAATTTAGAAAGTTTGAGGAAGAAGCATGATGCCGTTTATATCGCTGCGGGCGCGCATAAGGCTGAGAAATTGGGAATCGCCGGGGAGGATCTTCAAGGTGTGATCCACGGCGTGACCTTTATGCGAATGGTCAATCTGGAAGAGAATCCAAAAATTGGCTTAAGAGTTGCAGTGGTCGGCGGCGGAAATACAGCCATGGACTCGGCCCGTTCTTCGCTTCGATTAGGAGCGAAGGAGGTTTCCATTATTTATCGCAGGAGCAGAGAAGAGATGCCCGTCGATCCAAGAGAATTAGAGGAAGTGGAAGAGGAGGGTATCAAGGTCCATTACCTCACCCAACCGATCCGAGTGCTCTCGAGAGACGGAATAAGAGTTTCGGGTGTTCAATGTATCCGAAACCGCTTGGGCGACCCTGAACAGGATGGCCGCCGAAGGCCGATCCCCATCGAAGGAACTGAATTCGACATCGATATCGATCTCCTCATACCAGCGGTCAGTCAATCACCGGATATCTCATTCCTTCCCGAAGAGATCGGCCTCGAAATCTCCAAATGGGACCGTCTGTCCGTCAATCCAGAAACTTTCGAGACGAATGTGCGCGGTATCTTCGCCGGAGGAGACTTTGTCACAGGCCCCAGGGATGTGATACGGGTGATCGCCGATGGCAGGAAAGCAGCTCTCTCGATTCACAGGTATCTCAGTGGAGAAGTATTCGAAAAGAAGCCCGCTTATTTCACTCCGATTCCGGAAGTCCAGATCGATCCCGACCTGGAGAAGATCCCTCGACAGAGAATGGATACCATTTCCATACAGGAAAGAAAGGCTTTGGATAAAGAAGTAGAATTGGGCTTTTCCATAGAGGTGGCGTTAAAAGAAGCTGTTCGGTGTCTCCAGTGCCACATCTTCACCGTCTTCGACCGGACAAAATGTATCCTTTGTGGCGGCTGTGTTGATATCTGCCCAAAATCTTGCTTTCGGATGGCAAGACTCGACGAAATAGAGGGGGATGAAAAGCTCTCAAGATTGGTTCAATCCCTTTACAACGTTTCTTTAGGAGAAGCCCAAAAACTCAACTTGGCCTCCGTCATCTTCAAAGACGAATCGCGTTGCATCCAATGCGGCCTCTGTGTTAAACGATGTCCTACCGGAACCATCACGATGGAAGAATACCATCGTGAATCAGCACTTTACAGAGGAGAACAAGGATGAAGAGAGGGATTTTACAACGCATCTCGGATTCGGCGGTGTGGCGCTCGATCTTCAGAACCGGAATGCCGGATACCGACCTGAAGCGTTCTCTGTTGATCTTTAACAATTTTTTCCTCCATGTCTTCCCGGCCAAGATAAAACGTCACGGCCTCCGCTTCTCTTATACATTCTGCCTCGGAGGGATCTCGTGTCTCCTCTTCATCGTTCTTACGGTCACCGGCATACTCCTGATGTTTCACTATACGCCTTCTGTTGAAAGGGCCTACTTCGATATGCAGGCCCTGGCCCTCATTTTCAACGGCAAGATTTTAAGAAATTTGCATCGATGGTCTGCTCATGGAATGGTGGTGACGGTCTTCCTCCACATGGTGAGGGTCTTCTACACACGTTCATACAGGCCTCCCCGGGAGTTTAATTGGGTGATCGGAATTGGCCTTCTCATCCTTACCCTGGCACTGAGTTATACAGGATACCTTCTCCCTTGGGATCAGCTTGCTTATTGGGGCATTACCGTAGGGACGACCATTATGAGCTATACTCCCTTCATTGGAAATGGTATTCGTTTTTTTCTTCTGGGAGCGGATGAAGTGGGCCATGAGGCCTTGCTTCGTTTTTATGTTGTGCACTGTGTTGAGCTTCCTCTTATCCTGGGTGGCCTGATGGTCGTCCATTTCTGGAGAGTGAGAAAAGACGGGGGAATATCGGGGCCGCTATAATATTGCGGATTTCGGAATGCAGATTGCGGAGTCTCCTCCCTTCCGCCTCTCCCTGCTGGGGAGAGGGCGGGGTGAGGGGGAAAATCCACAGTTGACATAAAGGATGAAATTTAAAATGGATAAGGATCAGGAGAAAATTTTCGTCAAAGATCCCAACAAGACGTACGGTCTTATGGAGATTGTGGAAGGGACCTCGCCGATGGTGCAGAAGGCTCCGGAAGACACGGTGGACACCTTTCCGCATTACATCATTCTTCTAACGATCTGCTCTTTGGCCGTCACCTTCGCCCTTTTGCTGATCTCCCTTTTCTTCGATGCCCCTTTAGAAGATCTCGCGAACCCTCTTGTCACTCCGAATCCCGGAAAGGCACCCTGGTATTTTACAGGAATTCAGGAGCTAATCCATTACACGAATAAACCGGTGATTCCGGCAATCATCCTTCCCCTGCTTATCTTCCTATGGCTTTTCTCTATCCCCTATATCGATAGGAAGCCGGAAAACAGATGGACGTCTCTTTTTAACCGAATCTTTATCGGTGGTGAGAAACGGGGAATATTGATTACTTTATTTACCCTGTTCATTTTCGGCGCGCTAATCTTTACGATCATTGGATGTCTCTTCCGAGGAGAAAACTGGAGCTTCGTTCTGCCGTGGAAATAAAGAACGGGAAAAAGATAACCAAATTTCAGGTGGATAAGACACCAATCTCACGAAGGCGACTGATTGTTTACGCGTGGATCGTGGCCGGGACCCTCGTCGTCGGCGAGCTTGCCGGCGGCGTTCTTGCATTCCTCTGGCCAAGAAAGAGAAGGGGGAAAGAGGAAAAGATCTTCATCGCCGGGAAGGTGTCAGATTTCAAGATCGGTGAGGTCGTGCCCTTTCGAAGGGAAAAGACTTTCGTCGTGAGACTGGAAGGAGGATTTTTGGCAATTTCTTCCGTCTGTACCCATCTCCATTGTATCGTTAATTGGAATGAGTTGACCAAAAGGTTTGAGTGCCCCTGTCACGGCGCTAAATTCAACGAAGAAGGTGAAGTGCTTGAAGGCCCTCCCCCCAGGCCCTTGGACCTTCATAAGCTTGAAGTCGCGGCAGGAAACGTGGTGGTAGATACAGAGACGGCCATCGAAAGGAAGAGCTTCGATCCGTCCCAGCTCATTAAGGCTTAGACAACCCGATGGAGAAGAAAATCCTCTTAGCGACAATGTTGACAGCGGCCATAGCCATTTTTCTGACCGTTTACTGGTTACTTGAACCATATCGTGTGAAGGTAGAAGCCGAAAGGACAAGATCAAAGGCTGCGACAAAAGGGAAAATCCTCTACATGACGCACTGCGCCCGATGCCACGGAGAGAAAGGGGGACCCCGGAGAGGGATCAGGCCGATTAACTCAAAGGATTACCTTAAGAATGTGGATGATACCATCCTTTACAAAATCATTGAACGAGGAATCCCTGGGACGGGCATGGTCGCCCTGGCCGACAAAGAAGGAGGTCCGCTCAATCCGGAACAGATCAGGGATCTGGTGGCATTCATTCGAGGTTGGGAGAAAACAGCGCCGGCCCTTCCGGTGGAAGAAGCACCCCCTAAGACCGCTTTCGTTCAGGAAGAAGCAGCCTATGTCGGCTCCGAAACATGCATCGGGTGCCATGAAGATCTTAACAAGGGACAAATCAACGCCTGGAGAAAGTCGCCCATGACGACGAAGGCGTTCTCTCTTATCAGAAATGAAAAAGACAAAACCAGATGTATTCCTTGCCATGCCACCGGATACGACCCGGAGAAGAAAACGTATAAAGAAGAGAATGTGGGGTGTGAAGCCTGTCATGGCCCGGGGGAAAAATACCAAGAAATGATGATGGGTGCGAATGCCCCGGAGGGCGGAAAAATAGCGAGGGGGAATGCCCTAAAATCCTGCATCCGATGCCATCGTCCCCACGTCGGAAAGGAAGAACATGTGACCCTGGCAAGAAAAGGACGATTGCCGTATCCGTAGCCAAGGAAGACGGGAAATGAGCACAAAGGAGATGAACAAGCTTGCATTCTTGAATTACTTTAACAAAAGGAGGTAGATTTGATGAAGAAATTTTTAGTTTGGACAGAGCCATTCTTCCTCTCCCTTCTCATTTTCGTCCCTTCCCTGACCATGGCTCAGGCGACTTATGTCGGCTCTAAGAAATGCATGTCCTGTCACAGTTCGATCTATGAGATCTGGAAGGATACCCTTCACAATAAATCTCAACAGATCCTAAGTCGCACCAACGATACCCTTGTGGTCGATTGGAAAGGTATGATTAAACTAAAAGCCGAAAACATCCCGGAAGTCATTGTCAAATTGGAGGATGGACCCGGAGATGTTCATCAAGCCACCTTAGTAGATGCCAGAGACCTTTCGAAAGAGGTCACTTATAACGTGGCGAGGACTTTTGGGGGATGGGGCTGGAAACAGCGCTATCAAGTCAAGATCGGAAATCGCCATTACATCCTCCCGCTTCAGTGGAACCAGGCAACCTCGCGGTGGGTTCCGTATAATCTGCAGGATTGGTATAATGAGGATGGGAGTCTCAAACAACCGCCGGCGGAGAAATCCTTTGATATGAGCTGTGCGGGTTGTCACAATACCGGCCTCGAATTGAAGAAAGTTGACAAAGGGTATGAATCCAAGTATGTCGAGCTCAACATTGGGTGTGAAAAGTGCCATGGCCCAGCCTCCGAACACATCAAGTCTCCCAGGGCGAAGGGAAAAATCATCCATCCTCGAAAATTATCTTACGAACGAAGTCTGGAGGTGTGTGGTCAATGCCATTCGAGGGGAGTGAGCGTTCCCAATGGGACATTTGAGTTTCCTTGGAACGACAAGGATAACAAGGCCTATAAAATAGGGGAGCCCCTGTCCATTTATTACCAATTTAAGCCCGGCATCTGGGGAGATCCGCAGGCCCATTCAAAATCGCAACATCAACAGTGGCTTGACTTTCAAAAGAGTGGCCATTTCTATGCACGGGTTCTCTGCTTCGATTGTCACAACCCCCATGGAGGGCCTAGCCGGTCCCAACTGGTCAAGGCAGACTATAATGACACGCTCTGCCTCTCCTGCCACGGCAAAAATCAAAAGTTTGCTACCCCCTGGGCCATCCGTATCCATACCAAGCACAACTATGCTCCGGAGACAAGAGGAACCAGCCGATGTTCCTCTTGTCATATGGTAAAAACCGCCTCTTCAGCCGAAGCCGGAGACATTCACTCCCACGACTTTAGAATCATCCGACCTCGAACAAGTTTAGAGATGTTCGAGAAAGACCCAAAAAATGTAGTCCCCAATTCATGCAATGGGTGTCATACAGAATGGGGTAAGGATGAAGCAGGGTATAAAGCCGGGGCAAAAGCCTACGAATCTCTCTTCAGAATGTAACCCAATCTCGCTCCTCTCTCTTAGTGGACGGGGAGGAGGGGGGGCCTTCCAAAGGCGCTCAGGGTTCCCTTTCTTGACTTCCTTGCTTTCGGCAAACCTCACTGGGAAGACCAGAGTCTGAAGATCTGCTCCAGGAGTTCCTTTTTCTTCTTCAGCATCTCCTGCTTCGATTTACACTGAGCTGTCCCTGCCGCTGCCCCAGGATGGCCGTCCCCGATGTTCAAATTTCGCATGATCTCGCCGATATTTTTATTCCGGTCTTGTCTGTTCCCATTGATGGAGAGGGACATGGAGACCCCGATGTTGTTACTCTTCACTCCCTGGTGATCCTTCAAATTATAGACCTCCAGAACCCCTAAGGCCTCGGGATAGATCAAGAAGGCCAGGTTTTTGATGAGGTGGGGACTCCGCTGATAAAGGGTGAGATCGATGACGACCACCTCTTTCTTTTCGTCCCCTTCGGTAAAAGAAGAAACATCCCGAATGATCCGAAGCATCCTTTCCTCTTCTTCTCGATATTTTCTCAGCCATTTCTGAACAAATTCGAGATGGGATACCTCTTCGATCGGACGGTCTCGAAGTTGTTGGACCAAGTTTCTCATATAACTCGCCTGATCGTTGGCCGATTGAAAAGAGGCCTTTAAAGTTAAATCGATCACTCTCCCCGGGGTCTCCCTCCTCCAATCCTCTATCGAAGCATAAGAAAAGCTGTCAATGACATCCGCCTCCTCCACCGCTCCCAGGAAATAGGGAGGAAGCTCTTTTCTTTCAGAAAAATATTCAAAAACCACCCGGCTGCAACTTGGTTTCAAATCGAACCGGCCGGGGATCGATTGGGCATCGATCTTTCGGAGTGTCAATTCCTGAAGATTTCCTTCGTGGTGATCGAACCAGAGTCCGCATTGGAGAGGGTAAGGCAAATCACATACCACATCTTTCTCGGTGATCGTGATTTGAGAGCGGGTGATGGCAAGAGGGCCCGCAAAGAGGACCCTTTGAATTTCTAACGCCCATGAGCAGAGAGAGGCGCTGATGATACCATCAAAGTCATTGTGTGTGACGACCTTTTCGTATCTTTCTGAATTGAGACTATTAGGAGAGATCATCGCTTGTAATTGTTCTTTTAAGAAATTTTACCAGAGAGCAAAGGCAAGGTCAATTCCAACATTGACAAATCATCAGGGGTGGGTCATAATGAAATTGAAATTCAATTTCAAATAGGGTAGGATTTTGAACGCCAATCTGTTAAAAGCAAGGATTTCCCAAGAGGGGCTGAATGCAACCAAGCAACGGGAAGAGATTCTCAATATCTTCCTGAATTCTTCGGGCCACAAAAGCCTCGCACAGATTTATGCTCAGGTCGCCAAAACAGACCCTAAGATCGGCTACACAACTGTTTATCGCACCATGAAGCTCCTCACCCGCCTCGGTTTGGCAACCCAACGAAAATTCGGTGATAGCGAGACGCGGTACGAACCCGCGTCAGAAGGAACCCATCATGATCACCTGATCTGTCTCGATTGCGGAAGGATCATCGAATTCGAGGACCAAACGCTTGAGGCCCTCCAGAATGGGATTGCCCAACGCCACCGATTTAAGATCTCCCATCATCGCTTGGAACTCTATGGTCGCTGTGAGGAATGTAACCGCAAGAAAAGAACCGTCAGGAGAAAGAGTTAGGGGATGACACCTTCCGGCAAAATAACCCTAAAATGGACCGATGTCTCCAGAGAAAAATTGATTCTCATCGGAAATCCGAACGTTGGGAAGTCGGTCATCTTCAATTATCTCACCGGCAAATATGTGACCGTCTCAAACTATCCAGGGACGACGGTAGAAGTTTCTACCGGAACGCTGACCGCTCATGGGAAGAAGTTTCAGGTGCTTGATACCCCCGGGGTCAACTCCCTCATTCCGATGTCAGAAGACGAGAAGGTTACCCGGGACATCCTCCTCAAAGAGCCCGAATGCCGTTTGGTCCAGGTTATCGATACGAAAAACATTCGTCGGGGCCTTCTCATCTCCCTGCAGCTGTTGGAGATGGGGCTTCCGTTCATCGTTCTCTTGAATATGTGGGATGAAGCAAAGAGCAGAGGCATTGACATTAAGATCCAGATCCTATCCGAGATCCTGGAAGCCCCTGTCCTAAAGACGGTGGCCACGAGACAAAAAGGTCTTGAGAAGATCAAAGAAAATCTTCAGGCCCGCCCTCCCTCTTCGATCTCAATCAGCTATCCGGACGCCATTGAAAGAGGCGTCTCAAAAATAACTTCTCTCCTTCCTGAAGCCTCTATTTCCAAACGGTCTTTAGCACTCATGCTGATCTCCGGGGACGAGAGCCTTGCCGAATGGCTCCACACGAATCTTTCAGAAAACGATGTTCTGCAAATTGAAAACATCCGCCAGGAAATCCAGATTCATCTCGCTGATTCGGTCGGTTATTTGATCAATCAGGCCAGACTCCGAAAGGTAGATGAACTCTTGTCAAGAGTCATGGGACTGCGGGGAGAAGCGCCTAAATCCATTTCCTCCTTTTTAGGAAACCTCTCCATCCATCCTATCTGGGGGATCCCCATCCTTCTATTCATCCTCTGGGCCACCTACGAATTTGTCGGAGTATTCGGGGCACAGACCAGCGTCAAATTCTTGGAGGAAACCCTATTTGGAAAATGGCTCCTTCCACCCATCGCCTACCTCTTCCAGCGGTTTGTCCCTGTCACCTTCCTTCAGGAATTCTTTATCGGCCCTTATGGCGTCATCACCATGGCTCTCACATATGCCATTGCGATCATTCTCCCCATTGTCGGCTGCTTCTTTTTGGTCTTTGGGCTGATGGAGGATTCGGGATACTTACCCAGACTGGCCATCATGACGAATCAGATCCTCAAAAAGATGGGATTAAATGGAAAAGCAGTTTTGCCCATGGTCCTGGGTCTCGGATGCGACACCATGGCCACCATGACCACCCGGATCCTGGAGACCGAGAAGGATCGCACCATTGTGACACTTCTTTTAGCCCTCGCGGTACCCTGTTCTGCCCAACTCGGCGTCATCCTCGGGATGTTTGCAGGCCTTCCCGCCCTCTATCTCTTCCTGTGGATCTTTATCGTCGTCGGGATCCTGATCTTGGTGGGTTATCTGGCATCGCGGGTGATTCCGGGTGAAGGCTCTGATTTCATCTTGGAGGTTCCACCCCTGAGGATTCCTCTCATCTCCAATGTGATCGTCAAGACCTTGGCTCGAATTGAATGGTACCTGAAAGAAGCTGTTCCCCTTTTCATTCTGGGCACCCTGATTCTTTTTGCGCTCCACAAGACAGAAATCTTAACCCTTTTAGAAAGGGTTGCCACTCCTCTGATCGTCCATTTCCTGGGGCTTCCTGCCAAAGCTACGGAGGCATTTCTCATCGGGTTTCTTCGAAGAGACTATGGGGCAGCAGGCCTATTCGTTTTGGCCAAAGAGGGCCAACTCAATTTCCACCAAATCCTGGTGAGCCTGGTGACCATTACTCTTTTCATCCCATGTATTGCCCAGTTTTTTATGATGATTAAAGAGAGAGGCTTAAGAAAAGCTTTGTGGATATCGGCGGTGATCATCCCCATTGCCTTTGGAGTCGGAGGGATGGTAAATTTTCTATTAAGATTTTTCGGAGTGTGAGATGGAGAAACCTACCTCTTACAAGTGTCCCCTCTGTGGCAAGGAGTTCTCTCCTGCGGAGATGAAATGCCATTCGGGTTGCCTTCTTTCAAAGAACTGCAATCTCCTCTGTTGTCCTCATTGTGGATACAGCTATAAGGAACAATCGGCCATCGTCGATTTTTTAAAATCCTTATGGAGAAGAAAGGGGAAGCCATGACAAAGGGATCTGAACCCAAAAGAGGGCTTCATCAAAGGATGGGGACATCCGTTGACGGAGTCGAAGAGGACCGCATCGATGAGCTTCTTGAGCTCATCTGGACCTTAAGAGAAGAAGGGGTCTCCGATATGGATCACCTTCTTGAGACGACACAGGACATTGAAGCAAAATCCATTCTCCGCAAAATGATCAAGGACGATCTCTTTGAAATAGAAGGGAAACGAATGATGCTGAAAGAGCGCGGAGAGGAAAAGGCGCGCGAGATCGTCCGACGTCACCGTTTGACGGAGAGGCTCCTTTACGAGATTTTCGAAATGTCCGAAGAGGAAGTTGAAGAAGAGGCTTGTAAACTCGAACATATTCTGAGCCCCGGGGTGACGGAAAGTGTCTGTACCTTTCTCGGCCATCCGCCGACCTGCATTCATGGAAAGCCAATTCCGAGAGGGGAATGTTGTGCAAAATTCAAAAAGGAGATGAAACCTCTCGTCATTCCTCTCGAGGAATTGGGTTTGGGCCAGGAGGGACGAATCGTCTTTATCGCACCCAAATCACATCAAAGACTCGACCGGTTGAGCACGCTGGGGATCGTTCCGGGAAGCGTCCTCAGGATGCACCAGAAAAATCCTTCCTATGTCCTGCAGATCGGGGAAACAACGCTTGCGTTGGATCGGGATATTGTGAAGAATATTTATGTCAAAAAGGTATGACCCTCGAAAGGCAGATTCTCAGGTTTAGGCCCTTTGTCCATTTTTACCGAGGAGTCAGTGTCGTGGGCGGCAAGTTCAAATGTCAAATTTCTTAATCATTTGGAATTTGGATTTCCTTTGAACTTGATTCACCTTTGGTTCATCACTTCGTGCGGACTTTGGCATTATTCTTAATCTCCCTCCTTTTTGGAAGGCAGTTCTCCTCTTCGTCTTTCCATCTCTTCCTGAATCAACTCACCCAGACTGGGAGAAGTGGACCCTTGGTCCGAGATATATTTTTCCACTTCCGCCTTCTCGGTCTTCTCCTTGAGTCCTTTGATACTGAGGCCAATCCTTCGTTCATGGGGATCGATGTGAAGGACCACGGCCGACAGGGTATCCCCGACCTTCAGGACATCCGAGGGTTTCTCCACTTTCTCTCGACTGATCTCGGAGACATGGACGAGCCCCTCGATCCCCTCTTCTAGCTCCACAAAGGCGCCAAAATCGGTCACATTGGTAACCTTCCCTGCGACCACCTCTCCTTTTCGATATCGCCGGGCCACATCCCTCCACGGGTCGGGGGTCAACTGTTTAATGCCTAACGAGAAGCGTTCGTTATTCCGGTCAATATTCAAAACGACTGCCTCTACTTGTTGCCCCTTCTTATAAAGTTCACCGGGATGTTTAATCTTTTTTGTCCACGACATCTCGGAGACATGGACGAGCCCATCCACGCCTTCGTCAAATCCGATGAAGATCCCAAAATCGGTCACTGTTTTCACTCTTCCTACCACCTTGGTCCCAACCGGATATTTTTCCTCAATCACCGCCCACGGATTGGGTTCAATCTGCTTCATCCCCAAAGAGATTCTGCGCTTAATCGGGTCGCAATCGAGGACCATGACCTCGACCGTGTCGCCAATTCGGACGACCTTGGAAGGGTGTTTCATTTTCTTGCTCCAAGTCAGCTCCGAGATATGGACTAGTCCTTCGATCCCCTCTTCCAACTCTACAAAGACCCCGTAATCCGTCACGTTGACGACTTTCCCCTTAGTGCGGGAGCCCGTTGGATATCTCTGGGATATAGATTCCCAAGGGTCGGGCAAGGCTTGCTTTAGCCCCAACGAAACTTTTTCTTTCTCCCTATCAAAGTGAAGGACTTTTACCTTGATCCGATCTCCGACGGAGAGTTTCTCCGAAGGATGTCCAATTCTGCCCCAAGCGATGTCCGTGATATGAAGAAGACCATCCATTCCCCCCAAATCGACGAACGCGCCATAATCGGTGAGATTCTTCACCGTCCCGTCTGCGATGTCCCCCTCTTTGAGATTTTTTAGGGTTTCCCCTCTCAACTGCTTGCGCTCCTCGTCGAGAAGGATACGCCGGGAGAGCACAATATTGTTCCGTTTTCGATTGAATTTAATCACCTTGAACTTGAATCGTTGACCGATCAACGCATCCAGATTTCGAACGGGCTTTATATCAACTTGAGAGCCGGGCAGAAAAGCGCGAATCCGGCCAATGTCCACGGAAAGCCCTCCTTTCACTTTGCCAACGATCTCCCCTTCGATAATCTCCCCTTCCCGGCAGGATCTGCTGACATCCCTCCAGATTGTTATTTTATCTGCCTTCTCCTTCGAGAGGGTCAATAGCCCTTCCTCACTCTCCTTCTTCTCCAAAAACACCTCAATGTGGTCCCCAATCTTAACATCGACTTTCCTATCCCTCTTCAAGAACTCCTGCATAGGGATTTGTCCTTCGGATTTATATCCCACATCCACGGTCACATGATCCGGAGTAATGTCGATAACCGTTCCCCTGAGGATTTGACCTTCTTCCAAGGTCTTTAGGCTCTTTTCATAAAGCGTCTGAAAATCCTCGGATTCATCCCTTCGTGGAAGCTCTTTTCCTTCTCTCTTTTCGGCTTCTCTTCTAAGAGAGGCCTGTCTCTTCTCTTCCTCCGAAGAAACCAATTCTTCCTTCGCCATTTAAAAACTCCCTTCTTTCCATAATCGGAATTATATAGCACACCGGCCAAAAAATTACAAATCGCCAACCCATCCGCCCCTAAGATCGAGGGGTTGCAACCTTGAAAAGCACTCTAGGCTCTCCCTGGACAGCCGCTTTCTTCTCTCTTCGAACCGCCAGCCATGGATAAGATTCATAAGTTATTTCAATCAGATAAGAATCGACCGTAAAAAAGAACACGCTCATTTAATATAGACGCGGTAATTCTTTTTCCATACCATTGATTGCCCCCTCACCCGCCCTCTCTCCATCGGGGGAGAGGGGAAGGGTGAGGGGCGGATGTCAATTTATAAAATGCGTTTGTATTAGTACGGGACTGCCTTGACGCCCTTGGTTCTTGCTTTCACAGTACGGGCCATTTCCTCTACGATCTCTTCTACGGAGCGATGGGTGGTGTCAACGAACAGAGCATCGTCAGCCTTTTTGAGAGGGGAATGGCTTCGGTGCATATCGTTATGGTCCCTTTGCAGCAACTCTTCCTGCATTTCCTTGAAATCCACCTTTATCCCCTTTTCAACCATTTCATCATATCTTCTTCTAACCCGTTCATCGCTCTCGGCATCTAAGTAGAATTTCACATCTGCGTCGGGGAATACTACTGTCCCGATATCCCTCCCTTCCAGGATGACACCCCCCTCTCTTCCCATCTCCCTCTGCATCCGAACAAGAGCTTCTCTTACCCTCTTTTGTCTCGAAATAAAAGAGGCGAGGCGGCTGATTTCAGGGGTGCGGATGTCTTCTGTAATATCCTCTCCGTTACAAAAAATGCGGGTTTGTTCTCCTCCCATAGCGAAGGTGATATGAACGGATGAAGCCAATTGGCCGACCGTCAATTCATCCTCTGGAATAATGCCTTTCTTCTTAACCCTGAGCGCAACAGACCGGTACATCGCTCCCGTGTCAATATAAAGGTAGCCCAATCTTCTGCCTAAAGAGCTCGCTACCGTGCTCTTCCCGGCACCCGAAGGACCATCGATCGCGATGGTCAACCTTTTTCTCTTGGATGCCTTCTCCATTTCAATTCCGACTGCTCCATTTTCTAACAGGGGTTTATCATATCAGGAAGGAGTTTTCAATCCCAAACTCTCCGCCACGGCTTGATAAACGACCTGCCCGTCAATCAGATTCAGTCCCTTTCTCAACGCCTCATTCTCCTGCATTGCCTTTTCAAAACCTTTGTCCGCAATCTGAAGAATATAAGGAAATGTCGCATTGGTGAGAGCAAACGTAGAAGTCCTTGGAAAACCGCCCGGGATATTGGTTACACAATAGTGGATAATCCCTTCCTCGATGTAGGTAGGGTTCTCGTGAGTGGTGGGACGTGTGGTTTCAAAACATCCGCCTTGATCCACAGAGATGTCCACTACGGCAGAACCGGGGCGCATCCTCTTCAGCATCTGGCGAGTCACCAGTTTCGGTGCATGGGCGCCCGGGACAAGGACCGCCCCGATGACAAGATCCGCACCTGCGATCTCTTCCCCGATCGTCATTCGATTGGAAATGAAAGTGGCAATATGCCCTTGGGTGATGTCATGGAGATAACTCAGTCTTTCCGGACGGATATCAAGAATGCTGACACGAGCGCCAATCCCCAAAGCGACCTTGCAGGCGTTGGCACCGACCACTCCTGCACCAAGGATGACCACTTTGGCCGGGGGAACACCCGAGGCCCCGCAGAGGAGAACGCCCCTTCCTCCATACCTCGCCTCTAAGCACATCCCTCCTGCAAGGACTGATGCCCTTCCCGCAATTTCGCTCATGGGCCGAAGAAGGGGAAGGGATCCGTCCTGCCCCTGAACCGTTTCATAGCCTATCGCGACGATCCTGCGTTTCATCAACTCTAAGGTGAGCTCCCGATCGGCAGCGAGATGAAGATAGGTAAAGAGGACCTGGCCGGGTCTCATCAGTGGAAACTCTGGCTCCAAGGGCTCCTTGACTTTCACCACTATTTCGGCTTCTTTCCAGACATCCTCTGCCTTTTCGACGAGTATTCCACCAGCCTTCCTATATTCCTGGTCAGAAAAACCGCTGCCTTTCCCCGCCCTTCCTTCCACGAGGACACGATGGCCGTGGGCAACTAACGCGTCCACACCTAGCGGGGTCATGCCCACCCTTTTCTCACCCTCTTTAATCTCCTTCGGCACTCCAATATTCATTGTATCCCTCCAAGCGAAGACTCCTCCAATCCCAGCAGAGATTGTATCGCAATGTCATTGCATGGGAATGAAAGGACCGAGGCAATCTCACAGGCCATGAAAATAGAGAGATTGCCACGCTCTCTTCGTTCGCTCGCAATGACAAGAAAAGGATTGAGACACAGTCTCCCGCAAGAGGAGCATTTCGGTCGTCATTCTGAGCTCATGTTTTAACGAATATATCCAAATTTGGGAATTGTCAACGGAAATGCGGCAGTCATGTTTTCAACCCCTACCTTCACCATTGCTCTTTCCAAAAAGGCAATAAATATGCTATTAGGATTAATCTATATTGCCGCGGAGGTACGGGATGAGCGGAAGAAGATTTGTCCTATGAAGACCATCATATTCAAACCGGTCTGGGAAGTCTCGTCGCTAACTTCATCGCAGTGCATGGCCTGGGGATCCGGTTTCGAAAGCTTGGAATTAAGCAATATAGCCGTTCCGGCAAACCCGACGAGCTTTATCGGTTACAGGGGTTAGATGTGGAAAGCCTTGTCCAGGCAGTGATGGAGGAGATCAAGAAATAAGCACCGAATCCCAAGCACCAAGCACCAAATAATGAGCAAAGTTCCAATGAACGAAATTCAAAGATCGGATTGACGGAAAGACATTTTGGAATTCGGTGATTGGTTATTATTTGTCACCCCGGCCCCCTTAGGCCGAGGGAAACTGTCTTGTAACAAAAAAATCTCCCCTCCCCACGGTGGGAAGGGATTCACCCTGTTAAATATGAACTATTCGAGCAGGGCTATCTTGAATCGACACAATAGAGTTCATGTCAGTTGCGCCGAAGCGAGTCCCCTTATTTAACAGGGTGAAGGGGAGGTGAACTAAGAGGTCTTCATCTTGTTCACCCCCACCCCCGCCCTCCCCCATCGAAGAGGGAGGGAATTATATGCATCGATTAGCTAATCCGATAAAGGAGGGTGAGATGGTATTTGGTTTGAAGAAAAGAAAGCCGTTTCCCGATGGTGGAGGCCGGTTCTTTGACATCCTTTCCCGCCAAGCCGCCAAGACGTTGGAGGGTCTGGAGGCCCTTTGGAACTTTGCGCAGAATGGAACGAAGGAGAATGCCAATCTCGTACGAAATATCGAACACGTGGCGGATGACCTGAGAAGAATTCTGATTGAGGAACTTGACCAGACATTTGTCACCCCTCTGGATCGTGAGGATATTTATGCCCTCTCACGGGCCATTGATGATGTCGTAGACTATGCCAATACCACCGTGGATGAGATGGAGATTTATGAAGTTAAGGGAGACGAACACATTAAAGAGATGGTCGATATCCTTCGGAAGTCGGCGAGGGAGCTAAACGATGCGGTCAAAATCCTGAAAGACTACCCAAAGATTGCCTTAGCGCATGCGGTTAAAGCAAAATCTTACGAGAACCAGATGGAGCAAGCTTATCATCTGGCGTTGGCTGATCTTTTCAAGGGAACGGATACGGTCTATATGCTCAAGATGCGTGAGATCTATCGTCACCTCAGTAATGCGGCCGACCGAGGAGACGAGGCCGCCAATATTATCTCCAGTATTGTCATGAAGCACACGTAATTGAAGTTTTGAGTTCGGCCTGCCTTCGCCGGAGCGCCCGGTCGCCGTACAAGTATTTGGCAGGCGGTTTCCGCGCAGGCAGGACTTCAGAGTTCTCCAAGTCCGCAATGCCGCTTTCTTAATCATCGAATTTGCCCGCGACTCCCTTATCGCTTCCGAGCTGAGAAGCCCTTTCTGTAATTTTGCTTTCTGTCCATTCCGCAGGGTCTTCCATTCGTCTGACTTTAGGAGCAAGATGATAAGACCCCTTCCTTAAAATGGCCTCGATGGCGAGGGGGGCGGTATCCTCGGAATGAAAGACCTCCGTCATCATCTTGTAAGTGAAGTCCTCCACTTCCTTTGCCATCCTGTCCCTAATTTCCTTCGGCTGGGCAAGGAGTTTGTTTTCAAACGGGAGGTTAAGATTTTTGAAGTCTCCCTTCTTCCAGCCCTTCGATTGGGCGTAAGCCACCATCTCAGCCCATATCTCCTCGGAGACCCCCTCTCCTTTCACTTTGCTGAAATTTCCATCCCCGTCCAGAATGGCATTTCCATAATCATTCACCTGAACACCCCACGTGATCATCTGCAGGGCTGTTGCGACATTGGCTTTTGTGGTATGCGTCTTGGCTGCGATTTCGCGAAGCCTCTCGGAGCTGTTCCCTGAGGTTCCGTGCTGGGCGCCCGAGACCTTATATTTCTCTAAGGCTTTGTGAATGTCCGCAGTCAATTGAACCTGGATCCCGGAGTCCTTCTCCTCGATCCCGTGGGTCGTCCCATTGTTCAAAGCGATCCAATCCGGAGAGATATTATGGGCATTGAGCCCCTGGATGAGAAACAGGGCTTCTTCGACCGTGGAAAGTCCTTCTTCACCTTTGATCTCTCCGACTTCAGTCTCAAGCCCGGCCCATTTAGGGATATACGGATGGATAGCAATATTGGCCAAAAGGTTTTTGTCATCCGGAAGATGAGAGGCATCAATGGCAACCGAGGTCAATCCTGCGTCAAAGAAGCTTGGAATCTCAACCTTAGCCGCCTCGAGGTCTTTCACATCTCTAATCCCATAATGGTCGGCATGGACGGCCACGGGGATCGTGATTCCGAGCTGGTTGCAGAGGCTATCGACCAGCATGGCAATATTCCAGTAGTTTACCGCACAATAGGCTTTCTTACCTCCTTCCGATTTCGCAATCTCGATAATGACAGGGGCATTGGCCCGCTGGGCGGCTTGAAGGGCTCCTCGAATCACAAATTGGTTTCGACCGTTTGCAGCCATCGCGATCGAGTTCCCCTTAGCGATCATGGCCCGATCTACCACCTTTCCGCTTACTATCAGGGCATTTGAATTAGGAAAGAGCTTCTTGATATTGGGTGGCCGTCCTATCTCAAGAGCTTTCTTAAAACCGGCTGGGGGGGCTTTTCTTTTGGCCATGGTCTTCTCTCCTTTTTTACTGTAAATCGTGTTCGTGATGAGTGATTCGCTCCTTTATCTAAGACCTTAAGACAAATAATGTTTGTCGTTGTCGAAGCTCGTATCGAGACTTGTCCATCGATACTGGATGTTGGAGCCTCTTTTTGATCGAGTTTCCTCCTTCGAAACGAGCGTCGTCGCCCATAACCATTTGACTCGTCGACGAAACGGGCTTCGTAGCCGTAGCCTTAACCTTTGTTCTTTAAGACCTGCGCAATATCTTCCACCAATTTCTTGGAACCCACGTAGAGGGCCGTGCGTTGATGATGCTTCTTCGGTTGCATGTGGAGAATCGGAATGCCTTCTTCGTTGACGGCCGTCCCTCCTGCTTCGCGGCACATAAAGGCCACCACTGACGCCTCGTACATCAGGCGCAGTTTGCCCTCCGGCCGGTTCTTCTTCGGATTCGGGTGATTGACGATGGCCGGGTACATGAACATGCCCCCATTCGCCAAAATCCTGTGAAAATCTCCGGCCAGCGCGCCCAGGTACCGGAAAGCATATTTACTTTCGTTTTCAGCAATCCATTTCTGAACCCATTCGGCGTACGTGTGACGGTTGGATGCGTTGAATGACAACTCCCAACTTTTGGTATCGTCCGGAAGAACCATCCGGGTCGGCCTGACGAATG
The DNA here is from genome assembly GCA_035625415.1 of Thermodesulfobacteriota bacterium. GTDB lineage: Bacteria > Desulfobacterota > BSN033 > BSN033 > UBA1163 > UBA1163. The sequence goes on along the minus strand of DASPPQ010000068.1, from coordinate 1,070 downwards.
CCATCGTCTCATCGATGTGAAACCGCCACGTCCCCGCCTCCTTCAGTCCGAGGGTAAAAGTCCCGGTTGGAATCACAAACATGCCTGCGGCGATATAGTCTTTCCCGGCCCTCAGGTGGCCATCCTCAGGGCCTTCCAAATTCCGCTTAGCGATCCCAAAGAGAAAGCCTACCGGCAGCCCATGGGGGATATTGGATGATCCATCCAGAGGGTCAAAATAGACAAAATAACGCCCCCCGTCAAGATTCATCGGAATGATCTCGTCCGATTCCTCACTGACCGCATGAATCACCCGACTAGAGGCCTTCAAATAATGAATGGTGATCTCCTGGGCGATCTGATCCATACGCATCACATCCTCGCCCTGCACGTTAACGTCACCTGCCAACCCCAGATTTCCTCTTAGGGCGCCTGTCAGATAGTAGTGCTGGATATGCTTTGCGGCACTGATCATTGCGTCCATGAGGACCAGGAAGTGGTATGTACGGTTATGTCTCTCCTGGTGCTGAAGCAGAAAATTCATGAAGGTTTGCTCGAATCGGATCATGGCATCTCCTTTTCGTTTCCTTTAAATTGTGGAATTCGGATTTCGGAATGCGGAATGTCAACCAATAGTTGATTTGGGCCAGATTTCCTCATTTCGCAACCCTGCCTGTTCGGCAGGCCCCGAACCTAGAATGGCACAGGGCAGGCACAATCTGCAATCGGCGATTCATTGAGTTTTTCTTCTATTCCGCAATCCGCACTCCACATTCCGCAATTGATTGAACTCTTTCGCCCCTAAGCGAATGGGGATAGGCTTTGGTAATTCGAACACGAACCAATTTCGCTACAAAGCTTAAGCTCCCTTCAAAGTTCACAATTTTATTGGATCGAGTCCTTCCCGTCATATCCCGGTCGCTCTGCCTGCTTTGGCCTTCGACTAAGATCTCCTGAACGAAACCTACCAAAGACTGATTCTTTTGAAGGGTCATCCTCTTTTGAATTTCCTGGAGAATGGAGAGTCGCTCTTGTTTCACTCTCTCTTCAACCCTGTCCTCAAACTGGGCAGCCCGCGTCCCCTTTCTGGG
>DASPPQ010000067.1:0-14822 GCA_035625415.1 Thermodesulfobacteriota bacterium | reverse complement strand
GGAGGAACAAATGGACAAGAATCAGATTGCTGAAATAATTCGTAAAAGGCTTAAATTGGAAAACCAGGAATGGGAAATGATTGAGCAGAATCCCAAATTTCAGCGTTTGCTTAAAAACGCTATTGAGGCATCCAGATACAGGTTAGTAGCCGAGGTGATAGATTCAAAGGGCTGTCACTCAGGTCATATTATTGGCCAAAGAATTATTTTCGATAATTCAGGCAACTTACTTACAAAGGAAAACCCAGACCGCGTTTGCTCTTTCTTACTACCAAATCTCACCGTATTGATTAACGCCTTTTTCGAAAATATGATGAATGGCCGGGATCCCAACGAGGTAATGTTTAATACCACCGGCTGTTTCGACGTTGGTCCAAAATGCGGCGGCTGGGGACATGTCGTAGTCAAGATGACAGCTGAATTAAGATCCTGATAAGAAATTTTTAGCTGAGTGATACCTGCTGGCAACTCGTCTTAGAAGAATAGAACTTTCCTAAAAGGTTAATTATGGCAGCGAACATATCAAGGGGTTGATGGTCCAATTTTAAAATCGTCTTCAAAGTCTCCAGATTCCCTTTTGCAGATTTTGTTTTCTCTTTCTTCTAATTCATTATTCTGATCTCTCATTCACACGAATCATCTTTGTCAGAACTCTTGTAAAAAGAATGCGTCCCTCTCTAGAAGCGATCCCACTTTCCCCAATGAGGATTACCCTAAGTAAGTTTATTGAGTTATTGATGCTCGACTCGGCGATCATCACTGTTGGGTTGGTTAGGAGGTATGGTGGGAGTTGGAGTAGGGAGGATTGGGCTATGAGTAAGTTGCCGGTCTGTTGCTTCAAAATCAAATCCGGTCTGAGCCAAAATTGTGCTAAAATGGGTTGGGTAAAAGCAATTCTATTGGTTTCACTCTATTTCATTCTATTCCAGTCTTAAACAAAGGAAGGAGTTATGAAAGAAATTGGATGGAAGTCGAGGCACGGCTGGGTAATTGTTCTCTTTTTTATCACCTTCTTAGAGCTTACCCACGTCGAAGCATGGGGGGAAGACTGGAAGTTTTGCACACAGAGTAAGGATGGGACTATGTATTATTACGACCCAGCAAGAGTAACGCATGTATCGGAAGGCGTTTTAAAGTTTTGGGGAAAAGCGGTTCCCTCACCAGAAGCCGTAAAGAAGTTCGTGAAAATCGACCCCAAGTTTACGGAATTGCATCACATCATTTCGTTAATAGAAATGAACTGTGCTAAGCGAGAAAGAAGGCCACGATGGATCATTTTTTATGACAAAAATGGAGTTGCAATCGAAAATGTAGATATCCCACTTGGTGAATCTGATTGGGAGATTGTCCTGCCGGGGTCTCCCCAAGAAGACCTTTTAGCTGCCCTATGCAAATAAACGTCCACAGTCAGAGGTCATAACCCCTTTACTCAGCGAGGAAAATCCTGAGTGGGTTATTCGTACTGGACATTGGGTGTTGGATAGGGTTTTAGGAACCCTTTGGGTGGCGCCCAGCAAATGGAAAGGAGGAGATAGATCAATGGGAATGAAATGTTTCATCGGATTTATTTTATGGGCAATTGTTTCCACAGGTGTTGTCTGTGCACAAGAACCTCAAGAACCTCTCACCCTGGAGGAAAGCATTAAGATCGCCATGGAAAGGAGCTTGACTATTCATTCTGCTGTGGAAGGGGTTACGGGTTCTGAATACAGATACAAGGAGGCGATCACAAATTTCCTTCCCCTCTGGACGGGACAATACACCTTGGGCCGATATAACACACCCGTTTTTGTAGGACCGATACCGGTTGCCATACCAATTGCTATCCCAGGGATAACCGCCATCACAAGCAGGGATGTTTATAGTTTTAATACCACTGTCAACCAGCCTCTTTTTACCGGGGGGTTTAACTTGGCCAATTATCGTTCTGCGAAGTTAGGAGTAGGTCTCTCAAGGGCGAGCGTGGAGACGGCAAAGCAGGATTTGATTCTTCAAGTCAGAGTGGGGTACTTTACTATCTTAAGGGCTGAGAAATACCTCGATGTGGCCGAGCAGCAGGTGAAACAGTTCGAGGCTCAACTCGAGGTGACAAAAGCTTTCTTTGAAGCTGAAAAAGTTTCTATGAATGACGTTCTTCAGGCGGAGGTGAGTTTGGCCAATGCCAGGCAGTCAATGGCCAAGGCGACGAATGATGTCGCCACTGCCAAGGCTTTATTCAATATATTGCTGAGGAGGGAAGTCACGACTCCCTTTGGGGTGGTTGATATTCTTGCATACAAAGCCTTTCCTGTCTCATACGAACAGTCCCTTGAAGAGGCACTCCGGCTGAGGCCAGAAATAAAGGGTGCTCAAATCAATATCGACCAGGCGAGGGAGAATGTCAAGATTGCAAGAAGTGGGTTCTTCCCAGCGATCAGCCTTGCGGGGACCTATAATCGTTCCTCTGACTGGTGGACGCTGGAGAAGGGTATACAATTCGATCGGTGGGCGGTGCAGGCCTCAGCCACGTTTACCCTGTGGAATTGGGGAAACACTGTTTTCAAAGTAGGAGAGAATAAGGTGAAGGTCAACCAGGCCGAGGATTCAAAAAATCAGGTCATCGATTCGATCACATTAGAAGTGAGGGATGCTTACCTCAACATGATATTGGCTGAAAAAAATACCCGTACTGCGGAGACGGCCATCGAGCAGGCTGAGGAGAATTTAAGGATGTTTGAGGAAAGGTATAAATATCAGGTGGCGACACAAACCGATGTGATCATTGCCGTAACTTTCCTAGCCCAGGCGAGAACTAATTACTATGGCGCCTTGAGCGATTTCAACATCGCCAAGGCACAATTGGAAAGAGCCATGGGAAGAATGTATCCGTAATCCTGAAGTTCAGATTTCAAAGCTTAAACTTGGTAATGAAAGATTCTTGGATATTGGGATTTTGGATTTATTTTCGACAGTAATATTCGAGGCTTCTGAAACACAACCACTGGCGATCACTCATGCCGCTTACATTTTCTCTTCTTCGATGCTCGGGGAGAACAGATAATAGGTAATGGAAAAAAGAGATGTGCCTCCTACTCCATCCCCACTCTCCTCAACTGAAAACCACCTTGGCATCTCGTGCCAGTCCACCCGGAGATGAAGATGGGGATAGCGGTTCTTTCGCAGCACAATCACACCGGCAACTGACATCGCCAGGGCCGACCACCACATAGACTATCCCATTGATTTCAGGTGATAAGAGGAACGGAGCAAGAGCGAGGTAGGCGAGTTCCGAAATGAGCATTCGCTGGACCGTCAATGGAGCGGAGAAGTAGAGTTCTGCTTTTATTCCTTCCTTTCCACTTGCACCGCCAATGGCGTAACTGAATGTGATGGGCCAGGTGTGCTCATCCGGCAAAATTCCATGGAGCAACCCAAATAGAAATGAGTAAAGTAATGCTTCAAGTGGAGTCACGGGGTTAAGGTACCATTGCTTCAGGCCGTCAATTGAATCGCGGACCTACTTTGGGGATGGGCCTTGCGTCACTTCAACCAGATCCCCGGGACGGAGCCACCTGGCATAGGCTGCCTTGACCTCCTCCGCGGTAAGCTTCACATACTTGTGGGCGGCCAGTATTGGCTCATCGAGAGGCAGATCGTGGGTTGCCCGGTGAAGGAATCCCTGTGCGATAGCCTCAATACTCGACGCTTTAAGGGGAATCTCTCGAAGCAACAGGGCCCTGGCGAGCTGGAGTTTTTCAGGAGGCAGTTGCGTCGTCTGCATCTCTTTCAGATTGCGCTCCACGATGTCCCGTGCCTTATTGACATTGGGCGGATCACAGCCGTAGCTCACCACATGGAGCGAACGGGTTCTTCCAACTTCAAAGGATGAAGTGACGTAATAAACCAGGCCGGTCCTCTCCCGGAGGTCCTGGTATAGTCGCGTTGCGTAAAAACCTCCGCCGAGAATGTGATTACCTAACTCGAGAGCATAGTAGTCCGGATTAGACCGCACGAGGCCGAGCGTCTGGGCCAGGATCACCTTATCCTGAATCCGGCTTGAATTTGGAACCGCCGTCACGGATGGTTTGTTGGGAGGAACGGGAGCAAGCAGGGTCTCGGGCTTTGGACCTGAGGCTTTCCAGGAACCAAAGTATTTCTCGATCACAGCCTTAGCCTTCTCCGACTCTACCTTGCCAATGATCACGATTGTCGTCAGGTCGGGCCGGAAGACCTTTCGGTAATAACTCCTGACATCCTCAAGAGTCAGGGATTGCACAGTCGCCGTTGTGGCCTCTCGAAGAGTGGGATCTCCCTTCGGGAAGAGAGCCTCCCTGAGTGCCCGCTTTGTCAGGTAGTCCGGGCTCTGGAGCCGACCTGTCACCGTAGCAACTACCTGTTCTTTCACGATCTTGAAAGCCTTTTCACGAAGGGCAAGATGGAGCATGTTATCCGCAAGGAGCGCGACACCCCGGTCAAAGTAGTCTGCCAGGACTTCTAACGAAAAGTCGGTATCGGCGGACTCTTTTGCCCCAATGTCGTCAAGAGCCTTCTGAAAGGCCAGGCGATCAAGGGATGTGGTACCGTAAGAGAAGAGTTGACTTAATACTTCATCAACCCCCTTCTGCCCTTTGGGTGTCTCAAGATCGACGTTGTTTCTTACGTGACCGAAAACGCTCACGGTATTGCTGATCGACTCGGATTGCACAATGAGCTTGAGACCGTTTGGCAGCGTGGTGACGATTGGATTCAATGTCGAAGGGGGGATGGAAACCCGCTTCAAGGCTTTGTCGGCCCAATCGGGCAGCTTGACAGATTTTGTTTCTTTGGGGGCAAACGACTCTATATGGGTCCGGGCTTCAGAAGTAACTGGCTTGCCAGAGGCCTCGGGGGTGAGGACGGCCATGACGGTGCGGTCTAGGTCAAAGTACTTTAGGGCAACCCAGTTCACGTCCTCGACAGAGACCTGCTGGATGGCCTTTACCTCCTCCTCGGGTGATTGCTTTTCTTCAATCGCCAGGGCCTGAGACCACGCCGCGGCATGCCCGAAGACGGAATTCTTCTGGAGCTCTGCCTTCGTCTGTTCCTTCCGCTTTGCAGCCTCCACAAGATCAGATGGAAGACCGTTCTTCACATCTTCCGCCAAGACCTTCTTCATCTCCTCGACGAGCACGGATGGATCAGCACCTTTTGGAAAGGCGGCCACTGCATAGCCCAGTCCCGCCTTGGGTAGGGTACTCAGGCTGAACCCGGCATAGAGAGCCTTTCCTTCCGGCACCAAAGCAAAGAGGTTGCTTCGCTGGCTGCTCAAGAGATCGGAAAGCACCTTGCTCGCAGCATAGTTCGGGCTGTCGTAACCCGGCATACGGAAGCAGATCATGACCAATCCATAGGACTGATCGGTCTTAAGGCGAAGGGTCTCCGGCTTCACGGGCTCAAGGTGGATTGGAGGCCGCTCTGGAATCTTCTTGGCAGGGATGTCGCTGAAAAACTTCTTAACCTCGGTCAGTGCCTTTTGGGGCTCCACATCGCCCACGATCACGAGAATGGCGTTGTTAGGGGCGTACCAAGTGTCATGGAAACGCTTGAGCATCGCACCGGTGGTTTTGTCGAAGGAGGAGATCGTCCCTAGGGGAGTATGGGCGTACGGCGTCCCCTTAAACAGGTCTGCCAGGGCTTTGGTGTAAAAGAGATATTCCGGGTCGGACAAATCCTGCGCTACTTCCTGCTCAATGGCCCCTCTTTCCTGAGCCCACAGTTTCTCGCTGTCGAGGACACCGCGCATCCGAATGGCCTCGATATGAAGCGCTACATCCAAGTCTTGTGCAGGGATTGTAAGAAAATACTGGGTAACCGTCTGCTGGGTGTCTGCATCGAACATCCCACCCATTGTAGCGATTACGTCCGCTAATTGATTTGCTGAGAGGCCGGGGCTTCCTCGAAACATCATATGCTCCTGGGCATGTGCCATGCCAGGAAAGCTTTCAGGAGCCTCATTTGACCCCACCAGGTAATTGACCATTGTAGTGACCACAGGGGCCAGACCATTTCGGACAATGACTACTCTGAGTCCGTTTTCAAGAGTGGCCCTCACCACATCTTCTTCCTGGCCAGCTTCCCCCGCGGCGGCCAAAAGACTCTGCATTAAAGCCAGCAACAAGGCCAACAATAAGATTTTCCACGTTTTCATCAACCTCCGTCTAACCGTGGCAAATGGAATAATGACAAGAACCGCAAATATGATTATGCCAATACCACTGCCTCGTCTTTCAATCATTTTTTCCATTCTTCTTCTTCCTTCCCACTATATTTTCTCATAAGTCATGAAAAAATGAATAAAATAATTCCCGTATTTTTTCCCTGGAAATCTTGTATTTTGAGTGTGCAAAAAGCTGAGATATGATCCCTCTCTTGCCAATAGACCAAATACCTACCGTTTTCACCCATTTTGTTTTAAAATTCGTTTAAAAAAATCGTGAGGTGTCTTTCCATGAAGTTGATGGCCAAATTTGCTCTCTTAGCCTGCTTCCTAAGCCTGCTTGGCTGCAGTAATCTTTATTACATTACCAATCTCGCATGGCACCAGGGGTATATCACTTTTCACAGTGTTCCCGTTCAAGAGGTCTTAAACGATCCAAAGCAGGACCCAGATATAGCCAAAAAGATTCGCTTTATCCAGGAGGTCAAACAGTACGGAGAAGAGCAGATAGACCTCCGGAAGACGAGTTGCTACACGACCTTTTACGAGGACCAGGGACCGATTCTTTATGTCGTGACAGGCTCCCAGAAAGATCGACTTCAGGCCTACCACTGGAACTTTCCAGTCATCGGGGCAGTTGCCTACAAAGGTTTTTTCTCGAAAATAGATGCTCTTAGGGAACAGCAGGAATTGGAGAAGAAGGGCTATGATACGTATCTTCGACCTGCGGGGGCTTACAGCACACTCGGCTACCTCAGAGACCCGATCTTTTCCTCTTTCATGAAGTGGGATGTTGGGAGTCTCGCAAATTTAATTCTCCATGAAATGACACATTCGACTTGCTATTTCAAAGGGAATACCGATTTCAATGAACAGATGGCCACATTCGTCGGAAACCAGGGCTCAATCCTTTTCCTATCAGAGAAATACGGGCCAGAATCTCCGGAGGTGCTCCAGGCGATTCAGAGCCAGCATGATGATCTTCTTTTTTCAAGATGGATCGATCAAGCCTGTGAACAGTTGTCGGAATTTTACCAGCGGAAAATTTCAAAGGAGCAGAAACTGGAGGGGCGAAAAGAGGTGTTTCGATCTCTACAGGAGGAGTTTAAAAACATCAAGCCGCTGTTTCAAACAGATACGTTCGAAACGTTCGATGAGAAGCCACTCAATAATGCCATCCTTCTGGGGCATCGGGAGTATTATCAGCGTCTGGAGTCATTTGAGACGGCTTACCAGATTCTTGGTCAGGATTTAAAAAAGATGTTGGCGCTGATGAAAGAAATCCATACCTCCGGAAAGGAGCCCTCTGTCTATCTGGATCATTGGATCAAGGCGAGGCGGATCTCAATACCTTCGACTTTACCGGCAGATCACCTGTCATTCTCGAATGTAAGGTGATTTATATCGTGGTAATTGCCTTACCATAATCCAGAGCGAAATTCCCATCAGTCCAAAAAAGGGGAGGTCCTAAATTCTAACAACTCATAAGCCGCCCGGAACTTTTTCCTGAGCATTCCACCAACCGCCGCCCTCCGAAGGCAAGGAGATTGGAAGGTTACCGGGAAGTTTGAGGTCTCCCAAATCGACTTCTGGTGCGGTCCATTCCGTCGGTGCGCGACCTGCCAACGTGGCAAGCAGGTGTTCGGTCTGGCTAAGTTTTTGCTGAAGAGGCGGCAGTGTCGCTTCGGTAGTAGCGAGCTGGCTCTGGACGCTGAGTAAGTTTGAATAAGGGACTGTACCGGCTTTCACCTGTGTCTCGGTAATCCTGACTTGATCTCTTAGAAGGGTTTTTCTAAAGATTGTCTCGGTTAAGGCGGAGCTTATAAATGAGTACACCAAAAACAATCGAGGCGAGAGAAGAAAGTAGGAAAAAATAAGAAGAGAAAATAATGAAAGACGAACCACTGTTCGTTTTAGGTGTAAAAGTAGGTTTAGCGTAACAGACCTTTATTGTCTTTAGTCTGATCGATGGTGTAAAAAGCTAAAAGAGATCCTTAAATGCATGAGCAGCAGTGTAAATGGACCCTACCCCACTAATGTATTGGGCCACCCTCACAGTTTCCATGCCCTCTTCTTTTGTAGCCCCAGCCTTCATTGCCTGCTGGGCCAATGCCCTGGTCCCTTGTTGTATGCACAAAATCGATCTTTATCAATCTCCCTCGATTCTCGTGTGAAAAATCCGCTCTGCTCTCGCGGTGTTCAAGCTACTTGGTTCTTTTGGGCGGTTGGCCAAGAAGCCGCCTTAACTCCTCCATAGCCTTTCCAAAATCTTCCCAGCTTCCCTGTTGAATCGCCTTCTCAGCCCTCTCGAGGTCCTTTCTTGCCTGAATCAGCTCTTGGACCTGTTCAGGAGCTGACACCCTTTTAACTGGTGGTTGAGCAGTGCCGAAAACGGCCTGAAGGGCTTGATCAAGGGTCGGCTCCATAACCACTTTGTTCCCGGATACGATGATGACCCGCTTGAGCTGCGGAATGTTTGTGCTTTCCGCCGTCAGGTACATGGGCTCGACGTAAAGAAACGAGTTATCGATGGGAATAATAATCAAGTTGCCGCGGATGACCCGGGAGCCTTTCTGGTCCCAGAGGGACAATTGTTCGGAGATCAGCGTGTTCTGATCGATCATCGCCTCGATCTGCATGGGGCCCAGAATCAGCCGCTCCTTTGGGAGTTGATAAAGGAGAATTTTTCCGTATTCAGGAAAATCGCATTTGGCAGCCATCCAAGCGACCATGTTATCCCTGCCCTGAGGGGTAAAAGGGGTCATGAGAAGGTACGTTAACTCCTTCCCGCCGGGAAGCCGCATCAGGATATAATAGGGAATCATCCGGACGGGATTGCCTGCATATTTCTCCTGTGCAAAGTTCCAGAGATCTTCTCGGTTGTAGAATACCTGAGGGTCCGTCATGTGATAGGTCTTGTACATGTCGGCTTGAATCGTGAAAAGGTCCTCTGGGTATCTCAAGTGTTTTTTCAAATCCTGGGATAATTCGCTTAACTCCCTGAAGACCCCTGGAAACGCCTTGCGGTAAACGCCGAGGACCGGGTCATCGACATCCATCACATAAAATCGAACGGTGCCTTCATAGATATCCACAATCACCTTTACGGAGTTTCGGATATAATTCAAGCCGATCCCCGGGGATCCTGAGTAGGGTCTTGCGTAAGGGAAATGGTCGGAGGTTGTGTAGGCATCCTGAATCCAGTAAAGCTTCCCTTCGCTCAAGACAGGATAAGGGTCTTTGTCAAGCTGCAAAAAAGGGGCGATTCTTCCAACCCGCTCCCGGACCCTTCTCCATATCTGGATACGACTCTCAGGACCGAGATAAGAGGTCAGAAGAATATTGACGTCAGAAAAATTCCAAGCAAATAGGATCTTCTTCCAGAAGCTGTCCAGGGGAATACCTCCTTTCCCCTGATAGCTGGTATAGACATTTTCGCTCCCCTTCGGATAGTCAAATTCTTTCATCTTGGTTGCTACGATCCGATAGCCCGGGGTTTTTTCGCCGAAGTAGATCGCCGGCCGTTCAACATTCATGCTGTACTTGGAGACGGGCGGGATATTTTCGATAATATATTCCGGAAATCCTCCTTCGGCTATCTTCGAGACAAAGTTCATAACGAGACCATACCCGTGTGTAAACTGAAGGCGCTCATTGACCCACGTCCTGGCCTGTTCTGGAAGCTCAGGCGCCAATTCCCTTGCCGAGATCTCCACCTGATGATAGCCGTCCTCCATATGATAACGGTCAACGTCAACCTCATAGAATTGATAGTAGAGACGCATCTCCTGGGTCTGACGGTAGGTCTGCAGCAGTGGTCGCCAATCCCAAAGGCGGATATTCTGAATGGTATCCTGATGGTCGGAGACCTGGCCGGGGGTGAGCTCCGACAACCCAGGGTACGTTTTTACTTCTATTGGGTCGAGTTGAAAGGCCTTTCTAGTAAATCCGATATTATGCTTCAGATAGGGGGTTTCCAATTTCAGCTCGCTGGGCTCCACCTCAAATTTTTGAAACACGCCGGGAAGCAGGATAATCAGCACAAAATAGAGGACGAAATAGCTTCCAATACCAATGAGCATCGTCGCAAACCGCCGTCTCAAGAGGTTTAAGAGAATGAGAAAAGCCAAGGCAAGAGAGGCAAAAATCATGATCCAAAGGCTGATCCTGGTCACGTTGTAAGCGGTATATCCCACTCCGTAGACTACGCCAAGGGTTGAGTAGAGGAGTTCAAAACGATCCAGATAATACCCCCATATCGAGTTTCCGATGAAGAGAAGAAAAAGAATTGCAACATGCCGCAGGGCTGTCCAATTTCTCCCTTGACGAGAATTTGCCCCGACCCAAAGCATGCCAAGGGATATGTATACGATAGAGATGAGCAAAAATGTGCTGAAGGTCAGACCAGTCAAACCATTCTGGATCATCTCATAAAAAGGAAGTTTGAACAGATAGAATCCGACATCCGCACCAAAGATGGGATCGGAGAATCCCACGGTCCCTCCCCAGCGGAAGCGAAGATAAATATCCCATTCAGAATAGTAGATAAGACCAAAAATGAGCGCTGGAATACATGAGATGATGAGGGCTATGAATTTTCCGGTTTTCGACTTCATCGCCACTCCATTCTGAATCACCAAAACATCTTCTCCCCCAAGGTCCCTCAGTCCAGTTCTCATGGCCAGGCGAAGATTGGCCCAGAAATAGAGGAAGACTACGATAAAAGCGATGCCGAACCATCCCAGCTTAATAAACAGTAACCGCCAAAAGATGGTTTCATACCCTAATTGCCCCATCCAGAGCCATTCCATCAGCTTGCCTGTAATGAGTGATAGAATAATCAGAACGAAAATCACCACGGCGAGAACGTACCAAAAAATCCTTCTTCCTACCGCCAGCTTTTTCACTACCATCTACCTCCTCTCCGCTCTTTATCTGGGGTTCCTCTCACCTATCATTTCATAAAGGGAGTGAGCGGTTTAGCTCCTTTCATTCTTTTTATTGATTTTCAATCCTCCAGCCCCTTTGGCACTGGGGGCCTGTTGGGAACAGATTACACTTCTATTGGTTGGGGTTTAGAAAGCCAGGGTCGAGAAATTCGGGATTTGGATAGGTATAAAAACCTTTTCCTGTCTTCACCCCCAACTCTTTTCGATCGATCATCTCCTTAAGAGCCTTGGGAGGAAGGTCCTTGGGGTCTTTCGACTCGTTATAATAGGACATCTCGATGTCATAAACCACATCCAGACCCACCAGGTCCATCAGGAAAAACGGGCCATGAGATGGAGTAAACATCACCATCCAAGCCCGGTCAATATCCCGGTAATCAACGAACCCATTCCCCCATAGATAAAGGGTCTGTTTTTTGACAGCCCGCCAAACACTGTTAAAACAAAAGCCCAGGATCTCCTTTTTAACGGTTAAGGGAATACAATGAATGGACCGAATAAATTGTCTGGCCGTCTCAAGAACCTCCGGAGTGGTTTTGGTGCCACCCATTACATCGACGATATTCCAACCCACTGCAGGCTGGTAAAAATGCATATTTAAGCATTTCTCCGGCCGCTGGGTGGCGCTTTCAATCCGGGAAATGGGAATGGATGAACTGTTCGTGGCCAGGATGGCTCCTTTGGGGGCCAGGGAATCGATCCTCGCCCAAGCTTTTCGTTTCAGTTCCAGGTTCTCTGGAATCGCCTCGATTACCAGCTCAGCCTCCTTCAGGGCTTCGCCCATATCTTTGGCGAATTTAACCTTAGAAGCAGTTTTTTCCCATTCATCGCCCGGCATGGTAGGGGACTTGCCTAAAAACTTCATCGTGCCCTTCAACTTCTGGATTGTTTTCTGCAAAATCTCTGGGTCCTCGTCATAAGCTCTCACCTCATATCTATAGTAGGCAGCCTGGATGGCAATTTGTGTTCCTAACGTCCCAGTCCCAATCACAGCCACTTTCTTGATCTTCTGGGTCATAGGTGTCTCCTTTCTGATCTGCCTGAGAGAAAGGGATGGAAGGCCGTAGCCCCCCATCCCTTTCGGAATGTGTCTCCATTCACTTCTAATCACTTACTACCGATACATCTGGGATTTCCTGTCTCGCTAGGTGGAACGGCCACTTTATCCAACGGGATCATCACAGGATTATCTGGAAAAGGGAAGGGAAAGATCCTTGATTTGGCTTCGATTTCACCGATGGGTCCGGGCATCACAATTTGATGGTCGCAGGCTCGCATGATCTGCTTCCCGACCAAACCAGCATATTCCATTCCCTCAAAAGCCTTGATGACTGCTTCGGCATCAGAGGATTTAGCCTTCTTGATCGCTGCAAAAAGAAACATCGCACCATTGTAAGTATACCCAAGGTTCGAAGCTGGATAAGGGTGGTTTGTGTCTTTAAACTTTTTATGCCATCGTTCTACGAACGCTTTGTTTTGCGGAGTATTGATTGTTGGCAGGTACGTGCTGTTCACAAAACTTCCTACCGCCGCCTGGCCAGTTTGGGGAAGCTGCACGTCATCATCGAAGAAGTAAGTGGCGTAGCGAACCGGAAGCTTAATCCCCATCTGAGCCCCCTGTATAATTAGGTTCGCCAAGTCTGCGCCATAGTTCCCCGTAAAAATGATCTCTGCTCCGCTAGACAGGATCTTAGAAATGTAAGGGGCAAAATCCTTTTGGCCGATTGGAGCAAAGTCTTCTCCTACGATCTTCGCGTCTGGAATCTCCTTGGTAATCATCTTTTTGAAATCATCAGCCACGGCATGGCCAAAGGCATAGTCCTGGTTCATAAGGTAGAATCTTCGCCAGGGCTTGGTCTTGAAGAATTCGGCGTAGGCACGAGCGCGGTTGCCCGTGGTGAAGCAGGTGCGGAACATATATCTGGTAAAGTTTTTCCCTGTCAGGTAATCCGCTTCTGCCCCCAAGTCTAAGTAGATCACTTTATTCTTCTCCGCCACATCCATCAATGCCTGGGCCACTGCTGAAGAGGTGTTGTGCAGGATAAATTTGGCCTTGTCTTCCATAATGGCCCTGATCGCCTTGCGCGCGGCCACGTCCGGTTTCATTTGGGTATCCTCAGGTATGAGCTTAATCTGCTTCCCAAGAAGTCCCCCGGCCGCATTGGTTTCATCAACGGCAAATTGCACACCCCAGACCGTGCGGTCCCCAACATCTTTCATGGTCCCGGAGATTGGATCCAGCACGACGATGTTCACCGTGTCAGCAGCCAAAGCCCGACCCGCGATAAAAATCATGACCAGGAAAATGAAACCCATCAAACCTCTCCATTTTAGAAACTCCATTTTCTCCTCTCCTTTCGTTTTTATCCTGGGGGAATTGGTTGTTTGCAGCCTTCGTTAAGAAGTGGACCACAAGAATTACTCTTTTCTTCCCGTTCACTCTGCTTCATTCTGAAATAGTTCTTATTCTAAAACCCTTAATTCCACCTCCTTTACTAACCAGAAGTTTCCTGCCGCCTCGAACATTGTGTAGGAAAAATAGGCTTCAAACATGTAAAAAGAAACGTGGGCAATGTTAAGAACACTCATCATGCCGACCACCAAGGTCAGACCGGAGGCCACCAGAAAAAGGAGCAGACCCGTAATGAGTAAAGTCCTGTGTCCATTCTTTTACCATAATCTTATTAAAATCATTCCGTATTTAAAAGCGAAATTGGCGTTTCTTGAAAAATACCATACTCCAACTTTTAATGAAAGTCCAGACCGTTTCCTCCTACAAAGATAATGGAGTGAGGAGTTAAGGGCCATTAACAGCACGAAGGAAAATGTTCAATCTGCGCCTATTTTCAGCAAGAAGGATCTGGATGATCCCGGTTGGGCAAATGGTTTGTATCGATATTTTGGCCAACAGCCCTATTGGACCAAAGAGAAATAATGCACACAGCCCGGGGGCGGGGAAAAGATTTGTGTCCCCGCTCTCCGGAGCAGGGTTTGACGTGCCGAGACCAGAAATAACTGTGGGAATTCAAGCCTAGTAATCTTCCTAGAGTACCTCCCTGAACGGCTTCATTCTGAAAGTGAGGGTCTGAGGGAAGATTAATCCACAGAACGGTGGATCGATAACCAAAGAATACGCTTTGGAGACTGGACAGTCAACGAGAAAATTACGAGAAAATGAACTTACCGGAATTATTCAATTTTGGTGAATTCCACTTGAAACATTCATGCAGACCAGTCTGCATGAATGTTTCAAGTGCCGATTAACCCCTTACCCCTCAAATAAACTCTTGGGACGGCTGAAATGGTAAATTTTCTGACGTGAAGGAATTATTTGTTTTTAGGGGGGTCCCAAATCTTCTTTAAGGTTGCCTCTAACTCATTTAGAAGTTCTCGCATGCGATCATCTACTTCCTCTTCCCTCTCCGTTTGCTTTGGAGGCTCTAACCCATTCATAAATTCTTCGATAGCCTTATCGACGTCCTTTTCCCTCTTCATTTGCTTCGGAGGCCCCAACTCATTTGTAAATCCTCGGATATTATCTACACCCTTTTCTCTCTTTATTCGCCTTTGAGCTTCCGAGTCATTGATCATCTTATGTAATCTAACGGAAAACTCATTAAGAGAGAATGGCTTTTTTATAAAATCCCGAGCCCCAGCACAAACTGCTAATCCGGCAGTATCTTCTTCTTCAAACGCTG
>DASPPQ010000066.1:0-16444 GCA_035625415.1 Thermodesulfobacteriota bacterium | reverse complement strand
TGCCAGATATTCTGAAACCCCTTTGACATTTAAAAATGATGACTGACTATCCATATACAACTCCCTTTCACCCAAGCCCGAAGCTTGGACTTCAAGAGAGCTTTGTTCTTAAGTGGGTTGCTTATAGCGAGTGGGGTAATTGGCGTAGTAACTTGGGGCAAAATAATTAAGATGGTAAGTAGTGCTATCGCTATATATGAAAAAGCTTAATTCTTTAAATGATCCCAAAGCTCTTATGTGTTTGGATCCCCATCCATAGCCAACCTTCAATTCTTTAACTCATCGACCACCTCCTCTCTCTATATAATGACATTTCCCTCTTTTAAATCACGACGCCCAGGTAACTTCTTTTTCTTTTGAAATTCTTCTTGCCGCTGGGCACCGGCACACCTGGGGGAACAATAAACTCTCCCCTTGAGACTCGATTGGTAAAAAATGCGGTCACAGTCACGCCTCTGGCACTTTCTAAACCTCCCCGGGGTCAATCCCAAAATCCTAACCAGATCCACCAATCTTAAATCCAATTTGGATTTTTCTTTCTCTTGGGGGTCAGCTTCTCCCATGGCACCCCCTTTTACGTTTAGCAGAAATCTATCCTTTAAAGAATAGGCAGTGAAGACGATTGGGGCCGTAATTTCCAAAATGGGTGTATCGTGACTCGTTTTCGTAGCCTCCAATATCTTTTCCAACCTCTCTCGCAGGTGACTCTGCAATTCAAGGAGAGACCTCTTTCTCATGGCAAGATCCTGGGGATCAGGCTCCCTGGTGGCGCTCCTAAATACGAAGGACTGCCAGGATGAATCTGCCTCAAATAGCCGGCAGTTATAAGCCAGGGTAGTGATCTCCGAAGCTTCCATCGATCCAATCTCTGCATTGGAGAAGTCGAGCAAGGCCTCTAACTCCTTCTTTCGCTCCCGCATCCAGGATTCATCTCGATTCTTTAATGAATTCATGGCAATTCAAACTTCATAAATTTTTCCAAAAAAATGTTGACAAATTCAAAATAACGTATTAACATAAAGCTGACGTCATTATACGTATAATACATTCAGACTTTTTTGTCAAGAAAAAAATCTTGCCTGGCTGAGCCGGGCGGAAAGGAGGAAGAGAAAGAAGAAAACTTAATTGGCAAGGGCGACTTTTTTTGGTTTAACTTATTAAAATAATTACATTTTTTAAGAAGTTCAAGATTTTATAAGAATTACTTATCATATTATCTTGGCCTCATCAATTACCTTCCACTTACCCCAATAGCCTTCGGTCTTAAGCCGGGGCTTCCCAAAAAGTCTTTCCAACAACCCTTTTCCCTGCCCTGCTCCAGCGCAGGCAAAATTTACAGGAGGAATTTCAATGGATAAGAACGTTCTTATAAATCAACAAGAAAAAATCAACGCGGAAGAGACAGAGATGGATCTTCCAGAAGCCAAAAACCAGATACTCTTACCAGGCGTTTCAGAGGAGTTGGACGCTGATGGAAATGGTGACCGCAGACAGAATGAGACCCATCTTTTTCATCACAAAGGTCTTTTTTCCGGCCTATTCAAGAATCAACCTCAGGACGAGATTCAAGATTCTCCTCTACGGGGAGCATGTCATATGCTGAAGGAGTGGGGAATTCACCCCCTTCACATGAAGGCAGCTGCACTAACCGTTTTGGCCTTCAACTCTCCCAGGTTAAACTTTCCAATCAATCTGGCACTGACAGAAGAAGACGCTGGGGGAGGGGAGTTACTAAACCTGTGCCGCAGACTTGTCCCCCCGGATGGAGTCATTGAATCGATCGATGTTCCGGATGTATCGCGCCAGTCACTTAAAGGAAAGACCATTTTTCTCCCTGAGTATGGTGAAAAAAACAAGAAGCTGGGGGCCTTAATGAGGCTCTTGAAATACGGAAGGGTTCAGCAATCAAATCTCAAAGGGATGAAAGATGCAAGGGAAATGAGCGAAGGACCAACGGCGCTAATTTGCTTTTTAAAGGAGAAGGATTCTGAAATCTTGAGTTTTCCATTCATTTTTCATCTCCACTTAACCTCTCCCAATCTTTCAAATCTGCAGCGAGCACTCCAGGAGGAAAGGCTGAGGCATTCTGAGTCGTTTGAATCAGACTTAAAATACCTGCACGTTAGGGCTCTCCTCGGACGGTTAATTCCTCGGGATGTCAATATCCCGTTTTTTGACCAAATAGTAAATTCAATAAGCGACAAGATTCCAAACTACCTGGAAGTAATCCGATTTGTAACGAATGTCATTAAGGTGATTACCATCATCAATCACTTTACACCGGCTTCTGAGCAAGAGATTATTCGAACCTATTTGAGCGCCAGCGCCGGCGAAGGGGTGGGACAAGTTCAAAGCGACCGATGTCTTCTTCTCCCTCCTGGGAATGCCTCTTTATTAAAAGGATTAACATCTACCGTTTACGATTTTTTCTGCGCAAAATGCTTACTCGAAGGTCTTCCATTAAACAGAGATGACCAGCTTGGAGGCCGGACGTTCAGGGTTTATGAAGCGATCAAGACGATCAACCTCGATTATCTCTCCGTTTTCGGTCTTAAGGATAACGAATTGTTGGATACCCTGGAGCACCCTAATCATACACGTGGCTGGCCTGGGGTTCGGCAAATTCATGCCCAAGCCAACAAAGATCAGGTGGAGGTAATTAGTCAATCCACAGTCAATAAAGAGGTTGAATTTTTGATTGAGCATGACTATATCCAGCAAAGGGAGATTGCCAGAAATCCCGTAAAGTATGTCTATGCGATAAAAACTCTTTCAGTTGGGCCATGTTCCATAAAATTACCCAATCCAAAAGATTTATACGATTTGTCGTCAGACGGGCCTATTCCGGGAAGAAACCCATTGACAGGAGAAGTAGTGGAAATTTAGTAGTGCCGGATCCCTTATCTTAAATATTTAATGTAGAAGTAAATACAGAGGGGCCAACGTCAAGCAAGAGTTGGTCCCTTTTTTTTATGCAGAAGAGGCAGCATCAGCCCAATTGAGAAAGCCTGCCTTTAGGAATAATCTGGCCGATAGTTCCGAGCCTCCATGAAAGCTATTGATTTCAACTTTTTCGTCTTTGTAACTTTTTAAAATTTTTGGCTTTAGATTCTTAAAAACCTAAAAAGATAAAAAGATATGCAAAGTCAAGGTGGTTTAAAGGGCAACATCTCCCAGTCTGATTCTAACCCTATTCTTCCCTCTGTTTCCTTGGGGTCACCAGAACAAAAATAAAAAAATAATTTATGAGGAGGAATGACATGCGATCTAGGACAAGGTTCTCTACTTCATTCTCTACTACGGCGGAATTGTATGATGCGCTTAGGAACGTAGCCCATGAATTGAAGATCAGCGCTTCAGGCTTGATCTGTCGGGCGATCCAAGAATACATCCAAAGGATATCTCTCAACACAATACCAACCGTTGAAGACAATGAATCTTCTGACAAAGATAATGAAAATGCGGAGGAGAGTCATGGATTACTATAGCGAGTTGAAACTCAAAAACGATATTTTAGCAGTGGCCTTCTCCTTGGGATATAACGGGAAGAAAGTCGGAAGCTGTCTTCAAGGCGATTGTCCCAGGCATGGGAGTGAAGGTGGAAAGTGTTTGGTCGTTTGGCCAAAAATCCAAGGCTTCAGATGTTACCACTGCGGGGAGACAGGGGATGTCATTGATCTGGTCATGCTTTATAAAAGGTGTGATCACAAAAGCGCCAGAGACTTCTTGGCTGACCGGGTTGGAATGCCTCATATGTATGAGAAGGAATTGTCACCTGAGGAGATTGAAAGGAGAGAAACTGAAATCAAAGAAAAGATGCTGGTCGAAGATATACTGACGAAAGCAACTCGATGGTTTTATGGACAACTCCAAGCCTATCCTGATATTTTGACCCACCTTAAAACTCATTATGGATTCAGTCAGGAGATTATCGATGAGCTGCAGATTGGATTCGCCCCTCCACCCAAGAGTGACAATGCTCCTTCCGAGTTAGCAGAACATCTATCCTCTAATCCCAACTTCAAAGGAAAATTAGCTCTCTCTGGACTTTTCTCATTCGCCAACCCTGAGGGACCTTATTATGACTACTTTAAGGGGAGAATAATTTTTCCTTATTGGAAGGGTGGGAAGGTGGTCTACATGGGAGCGAGAGCGACTGTACTTACTCCCTGTGATGAGTATGAGTGCTATAGGAAGGATGGTCAAATTCAGAAGGATGAAAAGGGAAATCCAGTATTCATCAAATACAAGAAACTGAGAATCCATGACCCAAATGATGAGAAAAAGAAATTCATTTCCAGGTTTATTCAGAATGATGCCTTCTTGGGAGAAGATACAATCCATGGAGAAAAAGAAATCGTAATCACCGAAGGTTTCGCCGACCATGTGAGTGCAATTGATCACGGGTTTACTGCGCTCTCTCCGGCAACAACAAATTTTAGAGAAAATGACTTGGAAAAGCTCGCCCAGCTGACAACTAACTCAGATGCGATTTATATAATCAACGATAATGAGGAAAACCAAGCAGGACTAAACGGAGCGATGAACACAGCAAAATATCTAACACTGAAAGGTAAGAATGTGTTTCTTGTGGAGCTTCCCAGACCCGCCGGGGCGACAAAGATTGACCTGAATGAATATCTGGTTGACCATAGTGCCCTGGATCTCCGCCACTTAATGGATGAGTCCAAATCCTTCCTGGATATTTTAATTGACGACCTGCCGGGGGACTTCATCAAATCCCAACCCATCATTAAAGAAGAAATTGCTCCTCTCTTGATCGAGCTTGATGAATCAAAGCTGGAGCATTACCTGGGAATCATCAAGAAAAAGACACGTACCACCCAGAAAGCTCTTGATATGGAAATCGAAGAGGCTCGGGAGAGAAGGGAAGAAGCACTGAAGCAATCCAAACAAGAGCAAGAGGAACCGATTGATCCTGATGTGCAAAAAATGGCAGATGAGATTGCTGTCGATCCTTTAGCATTTAAACACCGCCTAGATCTGGCTAATGAGTTAGGGGTGGTTGGAGAAAGAGGGATAATGGCAATCTATTATGTGGCTCTTGATAGTCGGCTTCTCCTACCAAGTAATGCCGCAATCCCCAATGCTTTGGCTATCAAAAATGCTGGTCACCCTGGGGCAGGAAAATCATTTGTCCTAATGATAATTCTGATTCTTTATCCTGAAGAGTGCTATGTGCTTGTGACAAACGGCAGTGCAAAAAGTATTTATTATCTAAAAGAAGGTCTCAAGCATAAAGCGTTTATAGTGACAGAGGGATTTCAATTTCAGGAAAATAACGCGGTGGATTCAGAGATGGCCTACATTACGCGCTCACTCATCTCTGAAGGAAGGATCCGGTATATCACTGTGGAGAAGGATGAGAAAGGGAACCTCATGACCGCTGAAAAATTCCTTGAAGGCCCAACCAGTTTCATCACGAGCACCATCCTGGAAAATTTGGAAGTTCAACTGGAAGACCGCTTATTCACTGTCCATCCTGATGAATCATTCGAGCAGACTAAAAGAATAATTCAAAACATTGGTAAGACAAAGGCAGGGCACTCTTCCTCATTGGATAAGAAAGTGGTTGATTCATGGAAGCTGTTTCATAAGAGTTTAAAGCCAGTGGATGTGGTTATTCCTTATGCTGAAGAGATCGCTCGATTTATCACCCAGAGGGAATATATTCCAATTGCAACAAGGCGAGCTTTTAACCGCGTGACCTCTGTGATTCAGTCTATTGCGTGCTTTTACCAGAATCAAAGGCAAAGGGATTCTGAAGGAAGGTTGATTGCGGAAATTTGTGATTATTACATGGGGCTTCAAATTGTCGATGAAGCCTTCCGCGAAAACATGGGGGATGAAAGTCGAAACAGCGAAGAGCGATTAGAGATAGTTGAACACGAGCGAAAGATCTTGCCTAAAGATTTGGCGAAGAAACTTGGGGTGACCGTAGCCGCAATTTCTGCTTGGGCAAGGAAGAAAGTCCAAGATGGGATATTGACATGGTGTGATGAGTCTCAACGAATCTTTACAAGTGATGCTGACCTAAAAAAGGCGAAACATTCTGGGAAAGCCTATCTCGCAATCGCAGATGGTTATACCCCTGTCAATGCTGCGGGTCTGCCCACTCCTTATGATTTGACACACGATGAGAAGTGGAATGACGGTGGAGAGCTTCTTTTGAAATACGATCTCGAACTCAAAAATAAACCTAAGGCTGACAAGGTGTTTACCGGTGTTAACCAGGTGTTAACCCCCGAACTTAACACCTCCAAGGATAACGAACCAGTTAAAAATATTAGTGATTCACATGAGATTGACGGAGGTGTTAAGGTGTTAACCCAATTTGAGGAGGGGGATAAAAATATTTTTACAGAGTCACAGGAAAAGGAACCAGACAACGACAATGGAAATGGACAGGGAATGATGAACCTTGATAAAGAAACGAAGGGGCTGCCGGATGAGTTCCCTGGCTTCCTGGATCCCAAAGCTACTCTAACTCCCAATCTCTGCAGGAAAGGATGTAAGCATTATGATCCGGTGGGAGATCCCAAGGCTGCCGACTTTAATGAATTCTGTTGGAAGTCAAAAGGCTCCCAAATAGAACGTGATCGCGTCTGTAAGAATTTCGAAAGCGCGAGTCCCAGTCTACCGGCAGGAGTGATGGCGTTTTAAAGTTTAAAAGATTGGGATCCCAAAGAAGTGCTTTTTGGTGCAAAAGTCAGGATTTGACTGTGCAGACATTGTCAAATGTGTTGGTGACTTCTTCCTGCTGAAACGCGCAAAATCGAAATTTGTCAGAGGATTGAAGATTTCGAATCAGATATCTTCAGTTAAGGGAAGGGGTGTATAGTGGCAATATGTCTCCCTTCTACATGATGTAATGTTGACGAGCAGTAACAGCCCTCTTGGATTTGTAACCAGTCGTGATTTAACGAGAAAGCTTTGAAAGTGAGGAGAATCCGGCTTGACTCCGAATGAGGGTGTACGAGGGCGATTAGTTGGAATATAAAACTATTGCATACTCTCTTTTCGTTCTTTTACTAAACAATGATGGCTCCTCAGCGAAGCCATCCCTCTCCTGAACTTAAGGTTCGCGGAAATCATTCTTGGAGATAGATAAGCCTTTCCCTGTGCTATCGATTTTATGAACTTCTTAAACGGATAAGCTCGGCGATAGAGCTCTATAAATTCCTCATAGAACTCATCTAATGGGAGCCTTGTACGCAAAACCGTGTGAAAGAAATCCATGAGTTCGAAACCCTCAGTAATGATGGTGTCCTTCACCATGTTGTAGAGATCGGTACCCGGAAACGGGATCAGGATTGTGAATACCGGATGGGTCAAATTGTTTTCCTCAACATACTCTGAAAGGCGTCTGAACTCTTGATGATCAAAAGCGGGATCCACAATGAGATATGCAGCGACCTCCACTCCATTGACATGACAAATCTCAGTCGCCCGGCGGTTCATTTCTGTGTTAGTTCTTTTTCTCATTTCCAGCAAAGCCTTATCATTGGAAGCCTCAAGACCAAGCAATAGAAGCTCCATTCCAACATCGCGCCATTTTTCCACAAGGTCAGGACGCCGCACGACTGTGTCAACACGGCCGTAAAGCTCATACCTCTTCTTAATACCCCGCCGTTTTATCTCGTCTGCAAGAGCAGAGGCATTCTCGACGTGGTCAAGGGTATTATCGTCTGTGAACATGACATTCGGAGAAGCGATCACCTCAAGTTCGTCTGCAATTAATTGAGGAGATCTTGCGCGATATTTGCCGCCGTTGATTTTCCAAAGACCACAAAAGGTGCACTTATTTGGACAACCGCGGGAGGTAAGCGTGCAGTCCAAAGGTCGCCAGTTCCCGCGAAAGTAAAGCCGTCTATCCCTGTTATGCTTGGTTAGATTTCGTGCCGCTGCTGGGAATCTATTCAGGTCCATTAACTCTCTACTCGGATTGATTCGGAATTTCCCCTCTTTGGATCTATAAGCGATGCCGGGGACCCCCTCCCAACTGCATTTCGAATCACACGCTGCCACAAACTCGTAAAGAGTCTCTTCCCCCTCACCAATCACCACAGCGTCTATAAAGGGTTCATTACAGTCTTCGGGCATCAAAGATGGATGGTGGCCTCCGACCACCGTGATTGTCTCAGGAGAAAATTTCTTAATTTTCCTAAGAACTTGTTTAACAAGATAACAATTGGCTGCCACGCATGAACAACCAACAATATCAGGCTTAAAAGTAGAAAGTTCGGAATCAAGATCTTCGTCAATTCGCATGTCCAGAATATGAATGTCATGCCACTTAGTAAGGTTCCCGGCCAAGACTTCAAGATGATATGGAGGAGGCATCATGAATACCTTGGTCGTAATATCGAACGGGGTTACAGGTGGCTCTATCAACAAAACTTTCATTGCCTTCTCTTTCCCTCTATCTAGAAGAAATATATATGAAAGAATGAACTGAATGTCAACAGAAAAGGCATTTGTAGATCTGAATCTCAATTGTCCGGCCTGCAGGACCCCGAGGAAAAAGGTGCAAATAATGCCTTTATAAATTCACTGTACAAAATTGTTGACAAATTACAAATTGGTCTATAATAATATTTGCAACCCTGAATAGTTTGTTCTTTGCTTGTGGCGGGGTGAAACATTAATGGAAGAGCGGAGGGTTGTCATTACCGGAGTAGGAGTGGTTGCACCTAACGGGATTGGGATAGATGCATTCTGGGATTCCCTGATGAATCTTCCGGTCAACCGGGATTATCCCAAAAGACGAAAAAAGGATTTTGAAAATAATCAGGATATTTCCGACGCCGATTTTGAGGGACGATGAAGGAGGCTATATAGCTGTCATGGTCCCGTTGCGTCCTGGATGCACGACTGAGGAACCTTTTCAAGGAACAGAAAATCTTACAAGAAATTGGAAGGACTATTGAACATGCTGTTGCCGCGTGTGAGAGATGGGTAAAAGCGAATCTTGGGCAAGATGTAGCTGTTTTTGAGAAATGAACTACTTGGTCAATCTGGCGCAACCAACGCGACGTAATACTCGATTTCAATCGTAAATCTTGAGATCTTATAGAGAGAGCATTCTCACTCTTTTTGAAAGCAACGACCGAATAGGACGAGGCAAAAGTCCTTTTGGCGAGGTTGCGATTGCTGCTCTCAATCCTCAGTTTTTTGACCTCCAAAAATGTTTCAATTTGATTCTCATATATTGAGCCAGCATGCATCATTTCGAACCGGAAATCTTCGATTCCTAAGGCATGCCTCTTTTGAGGATTCGTAGATTCTCCATCCAAAACTTTTCGAGAACTGCCTTCATACTGCCTACAGGCCAAAACACTTGACCGACTCCACCTCTGGATCTCTCCTAAATATTTTTATCCCTCCCATTTTTCGCCTTAACACCTTAACACCTCAAAGATCATCTATCATTCTCCGAATCAAATTAACCGGTTCCATATAAGACAGGTGTTTAGGGAGGGGGTAAACACGGGCTTAACACCGGTAAACACCCTCTTTATGTAAGCTGTGCCGGTTGGGTGGTGGAGGGGAGTTTTAGTGTCTATGATGAAATCTCACTGGAAGTCTTATTGAAGTGACGGATGAAGTGGTTCATATTCTGAAGGAAATAATGGAAGAGGCCGGAAGATTTTCAGGATGAATTGAGTCCTGGTAATTCATTCTTCCTTGATGATACCAGGAATATCCTTCTTATTTTCTGATTCGTTCTTTCTTCTTTCCGGATGGTCCTGACTAACTGGTAAATTGATAAAAAAGGAAGATCCCTTACCCCGCTGGCTCTCCACATCAATATAGCCTCGATGGTCTTGAATGATCTGATGTGAAATGGAAAGCCCTAAACCGCTCCCCGTGCTTTTCGTAGTAAAGAAGGGATTGAATATTTCCTCTATATGCTCCGGCGGAATTCCACATCCGGTGTCTGTGCACTCCACCTGAATGTAGAGTTCCCCTCCCGGCTTTACAAAAGATCGGGTCCGAACCGTGATCTTTCCATTCTGGGAAGTGGCCTGAATCGCATTTAACAAGACATTCAAAAAAACCTGTTTAATCTGTTCCCGATCAATCTGGATACGAGGCAAATCAGGACCATAATTCTTAAGAATATTAATTTCCTTCTTCTTTGTTTCCGTTGAAACCAAAAGAATCATTCCATCCAAAATGATGTTGATATCCTCAAAATCCAACTTCGGATCAGAAGGCCTGGCAAAATTGAGAAGCTCGTTGACTAATGAAGAAATACGATCTACTTCTTCAGAGGCGATCTTAAAGAATTGGTCTCGGAATTCTGCGTCGTCAACCCGGTCTGGAAGCAATTGGGTTAAAGTTTTGATGGCGACCAGGGGATTACGAATTTCATGGGCCAGCCCCGCTGTAAGGGTTCCCAAGGAGGCAAGTCGGTCCGCCCTCCGGATATAAGATTTTGATCTTTTTAAGTCTTCATAGAGCCTTGCATTCTCAATGGCAATCGCCGTCTGGTTTGCCAGGGTGCTGAGTAATTCAATATCTTCATGGGAATAGACATCTTTGGTAAATTTATGGCTCAAATTAATCATCCCAATAAGTTGCCCCTTCGAAATGAAAGGAATGCTTACCTCCGCTTCCAATAAAGACATTTCGTTGACGATATCGTTTAATTCCGGATTATGGCCCCGCTTGGTCAATTCTTCCCGAACAATAATTTCTCTTGCTTTTTGGAGGTAGCGGGGGAGGGGATTGTTTTTAGAAAGCTGTGGAATTGAACTAGTCATTTTAATATTTTTTGATTCGAACAGAGAATAACTCCCTTTTTCCTCATCCCACAGAAATAAGGATGCCTTCTCTACCTCCATTGTTTGAGCAATCGTTTCGATAATATTTCTTGAAAGAGATTGCAAATCGAGGATCGAAACCATCGCTTCACTGAATTTCGCCAAAGTTTCGCGGTAATCGTAACGGCCTTTAAACAATACGTGTTCTACAGCTTTTTCTGTTTGACCCTTTATCTTGTAAAATAAAATGGTGACCAAAAAAAGGAGTGCAATATTAGCAAACGAAAATAGATAACTAATCCTACCGAAAAAGACTCTTAGGCTGAGAAGGGTGAAAAGAAACGACGGGACGAACAGGAGTATCAACAGAAGGACATAAGTAGTTCCTTTCTTTAATACGATATTAATATCCATCAACCGATATCTGACAATTGAATAAGTGGCAAAACCAACATAGATTACTGTTAAAGATGGCCCCAGCCAATTAAATCTTGAGATCCCGGTCATCGGTAGCAATAGATTGGCACCTACTCCAAATCCGGCTGTCAGAAACATACCGACAAAACAGTATTTGACCTGGAGCCTATCGATCCCCACTACCTTTTGGTAGGTTCTTACCAATAATAAAAATCCTAAAAGGATGGACCCAATTAGATAAGTCGACCAAAATGGATAAATCGGCCCGTAGTTATACATTTTTGAACCTGTGCCTAAAGAGGAGACAATCTGGTTACTAAAGGACAGAACAAGAAACAATAGAGTTAGTAAGCCCAATAGAATTGATTTTGTGAAATTGAAATTTCTTTGCTCGCGAGGAAAAAGAAAGGCAAATGCAAGAAACGAAGGCGGCACAAATCCTGATGTTGCAAAGGCCATCCTTCCCCAGAACAACGTCGTCGGTACCCCTAAATAAATCATTAGGAGACTAAATCCCCAGCCAGCACAAGCCCAAGCAAGAACAGAGAAGGCTAAATTTATGTTTTTATAGACTTGGCTTTTAAGAAGAACTAAAAACCCCAACCCTAAATTTCCCAAAAATGCAAATAATAAAAATAGTTCTGGGATTAACAAATTTGTCTCCTAAATATAAATAAATGATAAAATTTATCTAATCCTACCCACGATCACTACAGTATGACTTCCACCAAACCCATGCGCATTCATTACCGTGATGTTTACTTTACGTGTTCTAAAACTATTTACAACATAATCAAGATCACAATCTTTGGCCGGATTTGCAAGATTTTTTGTTGGCGGAATAATACCTTTATTAATAACTAGCATGCAGGTAATCATTTGAAGAATTCCAGTAACGGCGAAAGACTGCCCTGTAATTGGTTTAATGGAGGAAACGGGTATCTGATATGCTAATTCTCCAAAGACTTTCTTAATGGCAGATGTTTCGTTTAAATCATATTCCGGAAGCCCATTACCATGAGCATTGATATAGTCGATGTGCTGAGGTCTTAGCTGGGCGTTCTTTAAAGCCCTATTCATCGTAGTTGCTGCAGCATCACCACTTGGATCTATTCCAAATAAATTATAGGATTCGTTCCCTGACGCATAGCCTAGAATTTCACCATATATCTTTGCCTTTCTTGCTCGGGCTTTTTGAAGTTCTTCAAGAATCAAAACAGCCCCGCCTTCACCAAGTGCGATTCCGTCACCATTAATGTCAAACGGTTTCAGTGCTCTTTCGGGTTCTCTATTTTGCTTTGTAAGAATTCCACCGGCACAAAAAAGGCCAACATTACAAGGAGTGATAGGAGCCTCACCAGCTCCCGCAAACATTATGTCAGCATCTCCCAATCTAATTGTGTTATAAGCTAAATAGATTGCATCAAGGCCTGAATTACATGCTGCGGCTACCGTTGTGTTAGGTCCTTTCAGTCCAAGCTCACAGCTTATAATCCCAACGGCAGAATGAGTACAAATTACTATTGCCCCATACGGGCTCAATCTTTTGATTCCCTTTTCCAAAAAAATGGCATACTGGTTTTCTATCCAGTCTCCTCCACCTATCCCAGTACCAATGAACACTCCAGTTCTACGTAGATCTATTGTACCCAGGTCCAATCTTGAATCCCCCGCCGCCAGTTTTGAAGCAGCTAATGCAAATTGCGCAAACCTTGCCAATCTTTTTGCAGTTTTTGAATCCATATAATCGGTAGGATCGAAATCTGGAACTTCGGCGGCTACTTGACAGGGGTAAGAAGAGGCATCGAAATGGGTGATTCTTCTGACTGCTGACCGTCCATGGACTAACGAATCCCAAAAAGGCTCAATCCCAATACCATTTGGAGCAACTACTCCCATTCCCGTTATTACGACCCTCCGCTTTTTCATTGATGTTCCGTTCCAGGGTGTAGAGCAATTTTTTTTTGAAAGATTATATTTAAGTACTTTAAAGAATTGAGATATTATTATAAACAAATTTGCAATTTGTCAACGATTTTGTATGGAGTAGGGTCTAACAACCACCTCAGATGTCCTTTCTGTATAACAGATAATGAGCAAGGTCCACCACACCTTTTCTCAACCCTTGAACCCATTCAAATTATTCCGAAATTTATCCGAGAAATTGGCCTTTCTGGATAAATGCCATACTCCGTATTCCCATGAAGAACCAGATCGTTTCCCACACAGATGGAAGGTTAAGGAGTAGTTAAGGGACCGGAGGATGACTTCGATGACTTGACTCGATGGCCTGGGGTGGGATGGATGGGATGGGGTTCAGGAAAGAGGTTATGGGCTGTCAATTGTTTATTTTTTACATCATTTCTTTACTTCATGTCCTTCATGTCTGTCCTTTTTCTTGACATACTATTCAATTCCAAGTATATTTGAACCGCAAGTCCAAATCGTAACCTTCCTAATTTCAAAAGCAGGCCAACAAATGCCAACTAAACCCGAGACCCAGCCAGTTGCAACCCCCCAGACATTAAGTGATTTAGCATCACAAGTCGATTTAGGACCTATCGATCCCCAAACGGCCCTAATAATCAAATTATGTGAGGCCAAAGCCGAACAAAAGACTTCATCAGTTATTTCAGCTCATCAAACCAACTTTGCTGCCTTACAGGAGAAATATAAAGCAATCCTGCGCGAGCTACGTGACAAGTTACAGAGTATCAAAGTTGACGACTTTGTGAAGGTAATTATTGGTCTAGTAGGTGGTCTTGGAATAAGCGCCTTCACTCAAAAAGGATGGAATGCAATTAAAGATATATGGGTGGACATTGAAATCTTCTTCTTCATAATTGGTCTCTTTTTTTTAATTGTACGTTATCTTGCCCCTTCACAAAGAAAAAAAGAACTCGATAAAGAGCTTCAAAACCTCACTAACGGGAGTAAATAATGATCAACTTCAACCGCAGGACCCTACGCGGCAACATCTTAAACCAAGTTATAGCAGCTGTTCAAGGAAAGGACATTTCTCGGTTAGACTCTCAACTAACAATCGCCACTGAACAATACTTCTTGGAAATCGCCGAATATATCCGGGCATACCAAGATCATTTCAAGAACAATTTCCCAGAATCGCTGAAGCATCTAGACGAGTCTCTTAAATTAGACCCTTCTTTTCCAGCAGCCCATTTCCTTAAATCATTAGTTCTGCTTTCGATGGAAAAATACGAGGAAGCCATCAAATGCATTGACTATTCACTTCAAAACCTCACCCTAATCAATTTCACATTCTTATATAACAACAAGGGCGTAGCACTAGACCGATTGGGCCGCCTTGACGAAGCAATGTTCTGCTTTCTCCGGGCAATTGAAGAAGACCAGAACAACGAACAGGCTTACCTAAATTCACTTACCATTGCCATTAAGAAAAAAGCTTCACTTGAAATTCTGTCAATATCTCAAAACATCAGAGAAAAATTTAGCCAAAGACCTGACTTGCTTAATGCAAATGCCAGCATTCTTCTCCAACAAGTGGACCAGTCTTTGAGAGAAGGGAACACAAACCTATCTGCCAAGTTTCTGCAAGAAGCCGACAAGCAACTCCAATCTGCTGTGGTGCTGAACCCCGAAAATAGTAACATTCTTTACAATCTCGCATGCTTCTACTCACGTTCTGGCAGACTCGATGAAGCCCTTGAAACTTTGAACAAGGCATTTCAAAAAGCGCCCTCCAACACTGAGAGAAACCAAATGCAACAATTGGCCCGTGGCGATGTGGATTTTGAGAATATTCGTAAAGACCCTCGCTTTCTTCAGCTGTTGAATGCTGCCGCGTGAGACCTTTTTCACCATGCTCTCCAGCAACCCGCCAGATTCCAACAGTAACTTTTAGCAGGTCACGACAGCTTAAAAGAGAACAGACAGTAGGATTTCTTAAACGCCAAGATTTCTACTGTGATCTCCTTCGATACACCGTTACAGGTCTCTTTCTATATATATAAATTACCAATAGTATTTGTTTCGCAGTTATCTCAAATTCTCTCGGTTTCTTCTGATTCCATAGCCATCCCATCCACCATTTCTGCCCTGTAAAAGCCGCCCAAAACTTACCTGTTCAAAGACCTAAACCTTCTCCTCACCTGATCCCAAGAAATTGTTTTTCACTGACCAGAATTTCCATCCCAAAACGAAAGGAGGCTTCCATGAACTCGGTTCCAGAAATCCGCAGAGAAAGAATCATCATACCACCGGAAATGACTACCAAAGAAATTAAGGAGGAATATGCTCTTGACTCAAGGAGAGCAGCAAAAGCAAAGAGGAAGGGGTTCTTTGTCAAAAACTATTCAAGAAAGCAGATCATCATTGATCCAGAAAATTTTGATCCAGCCGTTTCTTACTCCACAGCAAAGAGGGTCTATTGGAAAAACTTCAGGTGGAGACCGTTAGCACAGAGCATCAAGGAGGACCTGATTCAAGAGGGAGTAGCCCGAATGTGGGAATTAAGTGGACAAGTCAAAGAGCGTGCAAATGACAAATACAGTAATGGGTATGGTTACTTTTGGGTCTGCCATAATGCGATGCTCTCCTACTTCAAGACCTGGGAGCGCCAAATGAGATGGCGTATGTTTGGAGACATTGAAGATGAAATGGTGGTTTCAAAAATTCAGAGTTCCAAGAGGGAATTGATTCTTTAGCTACTGACATTACGGGAGGAAATCTTATGAGCAAAGAACGATTCCATGAGATAGTTAACGAAATGGTTGGTCTTCATGACCGGAAAAATCATGACTATGCTGGAGGTGATTATCTGTCTAACTTTCTCATGTGCGAAAAGCATATGGGGATCCCCGGATGGAAAGGTTGTATTATCCGCCTCAGTGATAAAATGGCCAGAATTATGAATGTGGCCAGAGATGACGAGACTTCAGTGGGCGACGAAACGATAACCGACACCCTGATGGATCTGGCTGTTTACGCAATCATCACCAGGATTCTCTACGAAGATTTTAAGAAATACAACCTTTAGAAGGAGATTTGATTTAAGTGAGTGAGCACCATCCAAGGTGATTCTCCTGCTCCTCCTGGGTGTGTAGTTAGAGGTTGAGTTGCTCACTCATTTTTTGTTGTGATTCTGACCAGCCAGCGACGATAGGTTTATGGATTGGGATCTGAGCAGCCACAAAAAAATGGAATCTTTAGACCGTGATTTTTTTTGCCATGACCTGCGATCTTCAGACATACCCAAT
>DASPPQ010000065.1:0-15619 GCA_035625415.1 Thermodesulfobacteriota bacterium | reverse complement strand
CCTCCTCTCTACTAACATCCCGACAAATTCACCTTTCTTAAGCTCATAATTCTTATAAAAAACTTTATAGACCACCATGTCCTCACCCGCTTGAATCCGCCGCTACTCTTCCTCCAAAGGATAACCTTCCTCATAGGAGCCTGCTGTCAGAAATACGAACCTGTGAAGCAGGGGCATCTCTGACCCCGCCTTCATCTACGGCAACGAAGCCCAGGCTGACTTCCTTGCCCTCAAAATTCTACCTGAACGAAATAGATATCATTGACGCCTGAGCTATCACCTATAACCTTCATTCCCCAATTCAGGACAGACTCCTTCGTAATTCTTTCCGATTTTTTTCTTCTCTCCGGGAGTATACCAATGAAGTGCACTCGCTCTGCTTCGTCACGCCAGTAGAATTCATAAGCTACCATGCTGTACCCTTTCCTCAATTTTTTAACCTTCTTCTCGGTCCCAAGTCGTGGAGCCCGTGCCCCATGGCGAGCATAGTGGTCGGCAGGAGTAGGCATAAATTTTCGCGTTAATAATCTAGCAAATCTTATGCCACCAAGTCTTTTTTCGGAAGAATATTGGAACCCTTAAACTTATCAACAAATTACTGTTTCTAAGACAAGGGGTTCAAGAGGACCAACGCCATCGAAATAGGAAAATATTTTCACAAAAGTCCTTAAAAGCCTGTCAAAAAAATGTGAAAAAATTTACATTCCTTATAGGCTTCCGTGTGGGGACCGGCCGAAACCCTGAAGTTCCAGAGGATTATCTCCTCCTTTCTACTCTGCGCTGAGGTATCCCGCTTTCGTGCAAGCGCTTTGGCACGAGTGGGCTCAGTAAGCTCTCCCAACTTCAACTTGCATGGATAGTAGGCTTCTCGATATCGAATCAAACTATGGGATGGAGGCCTACGGCGGGATGGAGGCCTACGGGCAAAGCCCATGGGACCTTCGGGGGATTCGGAGTGTTAACGATTTCTGATTGAAACGTGCTTAAAAAGGCAGCGCCATTGTGTTTTTATTCGGCGACTAAATGGAAATGTAAATAAGTAACATCCTGAGAACCCGGGCCGTTTGTGCACAAGCGATACTTCGATAACTTCTCTCGCTCGATAATCCATCTGGCAACAAAAAAAGCATCCGTCAAATATTGCGCGTCGGCTTCAGAAATCTCCCCAATATTCTTAATGTCTTTCTTTGGAATGATAACGTAATGAATTCGATCCGAGGAAAATGGATGCTTAATCACAACTGTTTTATCAGTTTCAAAAACTTTGAAAGGCATGAGGCCAGAAAATTTCTGAATTTGGACAGAGGCAAGCAGGCCCAGTAAATCTTCATGAGTCAAACAACTCTGACAACGATTTATTGCCAAAAAAGACCTGGCTTGTGACTGAGAAAACAAATAGCCGCCAATCAAAATTCCGACGCATACAGAAATTAAAACTAAAAGGATAATCTTGAATTTTTTCATTGCTCATCTTCACCTAAAAAATTGAGTGATCTAAACATTATACTTTTTTATATTAACATCATTTTCAAGATATTGAAAACTTGGAAATGAATTGAGGTGTTGGACACTTTAATAGGGGTTTCTTACTCATGCCAAAGAAATAAAAAAAGCAGGGTCATTTTCTGACCCCGCCTTCGCTCTTTGACAACTGAATATCGATTTTCTTTTTTTTCGCTTTCACCTGCTCTGTAGAGTGTTGATCTGATGAACATGATCAGCACTCCCACTTTACGCTGGCTCTTGCAATGTTCAGTCCGGCGGAGTGTTTTGACCCTACGCGGCTCACCCGGAACGATACACCCGGCCGGCGTTGCGCGGAACGGCAATCTTTAGGCAACCGTTCTCGGCCTTCAGCGTTTTCCCCGTGAAGACGTCGACGAATGCGGCGTCCTTCGTGTTCAGTGGGATCTCCACCGTTTGCGCCTCGCGGTCCGGGTTCACCGCCACGAGGCCATTCTCGTAGATCCTGTAGTGGACTCCGTTGGCCAATCGGATGTCATCGATGGGCCTGCCGATGCGCACCTCATTCAACTCGTCGTAGTGCGCCCACAGAAAACCCGACAGCTTCGCACAGGCATACGCATAGAAGGCATTTTCCTTGCGTTGCTCTTCGTTTTCACCCCCAACATTGCTCAAGGCAAGAACTGCCTTGCCGCGATCCACGTATTGCCGCCAGTCGTCCGCCGCTTTCCTCACCTGCGGCCAATCCTGTCTGCGCTGGAAGCCCCCAAAGATGTACCACTCCCACATCAATCCGTCCGAGTATTCGGCGTATTCCTCGCGTAAATCTCCCGAATTCAGCACACATACTTTGTCGTCGCCGTAGCTCTTCACCAGGCGGCGCACTTCAGCGAGAAGCATCTTGTAGGTCTCCGGGTTGTTCTTATCAGCATGAACGTGTTTGTGCTTGCCACGTTCCGGCCCAAAACAGACCTCGGGATGGGCGTTGTCGATGAACAACCCATCAAACCCCAAGTCCATAATTTCGCGCACGCCTCGCAGAACCGCCTCGGAATAGCCTTCAACATTGGTACAAACCTGACTCCAGCCAGGCGGATACTTTGGGTTGTTAAAGGGACGTTTGACCTCGCCGTTCTCACCGATCAACCTCCAACCGGGATGGTTCGATAAATCCACCGCTTGCCAGAACGGGTTCCGCTTGCATTCCTCGACGCCGGGCGAACCGCCCTCCCATCGGCGCCGGTCCTCCACGTCGGGGATCGCTGGCGCCTTGTAGAAGGAAACGTAGGCAATCGAGCGGATGCCGAAATTATGGAACTCCTTGACCCATTTCTGATTAGAGCATGGCTGCCCCCAGTTAATGAACGAGAACGCTTGGTAGGCGCGGATTTCCTCCTCGGAAGCCAGGTCCGAGTACCACAAGCCGTATGTCTCGGCCTCGGAGAGCCACGTCGGGGCTCTGTCTGGCCGTGCGGGATCCACCGCGCTGGCAATAGCCATCCAAAGCATCAGCGACACGGGGATCAGCAACACGATAGGTAGCAGGCGATGTCGAGCGGGCAGGTGAGACATTTGTCGCGCTCCTTCGTGAGGACAACGAGAATGCCATTGGGGCAGCTTAGGGATAAGAACTTGCTTTGGGATGGGTTGAATGTACAATAAAGGAAATAGTCTGTCAAGAACAATCGACCACAACAAAATTAATACACCAGAAGAATAACCAACATATTAAAAAGAAAAGATGGTCGGGGCGAGAGGATTTGAACCTCCGACACCTGACACCCCATGCCAGTGCGCTACCAGGCTGCGCTACGCCCCGACGATGAGAATACTTAGGTCAGAAATAAACGTACTAACGGATTGGGAATCCCCAAATTACCAACACACTATCCTATATACTTAATTTTCTCTCAAAAGTCCAGCCTCCTTTAATCACCAACAGCGGCTGCCGCCTCTGCTCGCCTGAAGGCAGTAACGTATTGTTCTGACCATCCAAATTTATTTTTAACTCAAGTTGACCTATTCCAACATTTTTCTGATCCCCTTCAGTTCTTCCTGAAGCGCGGCCAGAAGCTCTTCGGCTTCTCCGTTGGACCCCTTTTCTGCAAATTTCAATTTCAACTGTTTGTTTTCCAACCTCTCCAGATCCCTGATCTTCTTCTTTGCTCCAGCGATGGTGAACCCTTCCTCGTAAAGGAGTTTCTTGATTTTCAGGATGAGGTCCAGGTCCTTCCTCCGGTAGAGCCGCTGCAAGGATCCCCCCTTGTGAGGCCTGATGACCTTAAATTCCGATTCCCAATAGCGTAATATGTGGGGCTTGAGGCCCGTAATACGGCTTACCTCTCCGATCCGATAATAGAGCCTCTCACGGGAGATCGAGTTCTCGGTCTCACGCCCCTTGAGCAGCCTTCTCATCTTTCCTCTCTAACTTCTCCTTAGTGTTGATGTCTCCCTTTAACACCTGACTCGGTTTGAAAGTTAAGATCCTTCTTGCCGAGATTTCAATGTCGTTCCCGGTCTGCGGGTTTCGGCCCCGTCTCGACCTCTTTTTTCGCACCACAAAATTTCCGAATCCGGAGATCTTGATCTTGTCCTCCTTGATCAGTGTTTCTTTGATGATATCAAAAATGTACTCCACAATCTTGGCCACCTCCTTCTTCGAAAACCCCACTTTCTCATAAATGTTCTCAACGATATCTACCTTTGTCATCTTCCGAGTCCTCCTTTCTTAGTACTTCGCTTGGCACATGCAATGGCTTATTTTAAGTATCTCCCGGTATCGAGCCCCCGACTCAGCAAGAGGTCCTGAGTGAATTAAGATGTCGCAAAACGTACGAATCGAAGGGCCTGGCGATGTCTATTGCCTTAAATCGAGCCGAAAAACCTCCCTTAGTCCGGAGAGAAGGTTTTCGTGGTATCGATTCACCTCTTCATCCGTTAACGTCCGGTCGTTCGCCTGGTATCGGATCCGGTAGGAAACCCCCTTCTTCCCACCCGGGATGGGAGGCCCTTGATAGATATCGAAAACGGTGACTCCTTCGACGAAAGGTTGATCAAAGGTCCGTATCGTTTCTACGACTCTTGATACTTCCAAGTCTTTGTCGACCACGACAGAAAGGTCTCTGTAAACAGCCGGGAATCTTGGCAAGGGCTGAAACCGCCTTCCCTCCCCTGCCCACTTTACCATTTTGCTAAAGTCCATTTCAAACAAATAAAGCGGACCCTGAACCTCGTAATGGCCCACCACCTGAGGGTGGGCTTCTCCCAAAACTCCCAAGATCTCATGGTCTAGGACGACCTTCGAGGCTTTTCCCGGATGAAGATAAGGGACATCATCCACTTTGCTGAATGTTGCCCCCTTGATTTGCAGGTTCTCTAAAAGGCCCTCCACGCAGCCTTTGATATCATAAAAATCAACGGTTCTCGGAGAAACAGCCCAATGTGGGTCTGTGTCGAGCCCCACGGCCAATCCCGCTAGAAATTTGACCTCTTTCGGAAGCCTTTCACCCTCTTGGGGAATGAAAACTTTTTTCAGCTCAAAGAGCTTAAGATTCAAAATTTTCTTGGAGACATTGTAGCATGCAGTCTCCATCAGTCCGGGGATAAGCGTGGTCCTCATCACTGAGAAATCTTCCGTAAGCGGATTGAGGATTCGCAGATGCCTCCTCCTCGGATCGTCCGAAGAAAGTCCAATCCTGTCCCAGGATGCAGGGGAAGTAAAACTATAGGTAATCGCCTCATGGTAACCTTGATAAATGAGAGTATCTATTACTTTCCTCTCAACAACGAACTCCTTGCTCCTCGCTTCTGAGGAGGGAGGCCCTTGGGGAAGAGTAAGAGGAATTTTCTCGTATCCATTCAGCCTTGCAACTTCCTCAATGAGATCCACCTCCCTTTCCAAATCCCCTCTAAAAGAAGGGGGGGTCACCACGAGGACATCTCCGCCCCCTTCCCGGACTTCCAATTCCAAATCTTCAAGGTAATTCCTCACCCGTTCGGCGGGAACCTCGGTTCCCAATATCTGGTGAACCTTCTTAACGCTGAAACGGATTGGACTCGGGTTGATCGGCGCTGGGTAAGTATCCACCACCCCCTCCACTATCCTCCCACCTGCTAATTCCCGAATCAGTTGGCTGGCCCGGTTTGCCACCACGAGGCATCCCCCGTAATCGATTCCTCTTCCGAAACGGTAAGCTGCTTCTGTTTCCAGACCGAGCTTTTTTGATGTCCTCCGATTCCCTGCAGGGTCGAAATAGGCGCTCTCAAGAAGGACCCTCTTCGTGTCTTCTTTGATCTCTGAATTGAGGCCACCCATGACGCCGGCGATGGCAACAGGTTTCGCAGCATCACAGATCATGAGCATCTCCTCATCCAGGGTCCTCTTCACTCCATCCAAAGTGATGAATTCCTCACCCTCTTCCGCTCTCCGGACGACAATCCGCCCCCCCTCCAGGAATTCAAAATCGAAGGCATGGAGGGGCTGTCCATATTCCATCATGACATAATTGGTCACATCGACGACATTATTGATGGATCGTATCCCCACTGTTTCCAATCGATTGCTCATCCAGGCGGGAGTAGGACCGATCTTCACCTCCTCGATCATCCTCGCCACATACCGGGGACACAAGTCCTGGTCCAGAATAGTGACGGAAGTTTTTTGATGAATCTCCTCTCCCCGGTTGGTAAGAGTAGGCCTCGGATACTTCACTCTCTGGTGGGTGAGTGCAGCGATCTCGCGGGCCACTCCGATAACGCAGAGGCAGTCCGGACGATTCGGGGTGATGCTGATATCGAGAACGGTATCCTTTAAGCTTAAGGCCTCGCCTAATTCCACTCCCAAGGGAACAGAAGCCGGAAGGATCATGATCCCGGAAGCATCCCGGCCCAG
Organism: Thermodesulfobacteriota bacterium; assembly: GCA_035625415.1. GTDB lineage: Bacteria > Desulfobacterota > BSN033 > BSN033 > UBA1163 > UBA1163. Next base: position 9,264 of record DASPPQ010000065.1, on the reverse strand, counting down.
GCCGAGCTCAGTTTCCGAGCAGAGCATCCCGTCAGAGGTCACTCCTCTGATCTTGGATCTCTTGATTTCAACCCCGTTCGGGAGCCGGGATCCGACAAGGGCTAAAGGGACTTTCTGGCCTTCTTTGATATTGGTCGCCCCGCAGACGATTGAAAAGGTCTCTCGATCCGTCTTCGCTTCAACCAACGAAAGTCGGTCTGCATTCGGATGTCTTCGAACGGACTGAATTTCGGCGACCACTACCTTTTCAAACCCCTCTCCCACGGAAATGGCCCCTTCCACTTCCAGACCTGCCATGGTTAGAAGGTTGATCAGATCCTTCAATTCCATCCGAATCTCAACATAATCCTTGATCCAATTCAGACTGACCTTCATGTAACTCCAATAGCGGATTCCCCCCTTCCTCGCTCTCCCCTTCAAGGGGGAAGGGTGGGCGGGGGCGCAATCTAAAACTGCTTTAGGAACCTCAGATCATTCATGAAGAAAAGTCGGATATCATTAATTCCGAACTTCAGCATAGCGATCCGTTCGATGCCCATTCCAAACGCAAAGCCGGTCACTTCTTCGGGATCATAATTCACGAACCTATAAACCGCTGGGTCCACCATTCCAGACCCGAGGATCTCTAACCATCCCGTATTCGAACAGATCCCACATCCCTTTCCGCCGCAGATGAAACATTCAATGTCAATCTCTGCGCTGGGTTCTGTGAAAGGGAAAAAACTGGGACGGAATCGGAGCTTTGTCGTTTTGCCAAACATCTGGTGAACAAAGACGGTGAGTACACCTTTCAGGTCGGCAAAGGTAATTCCCTTGTCGACCAAAAGCCCCTCAACCTGATGGAACATAGGCGAATGACTTGGGTCCGAATCGCAGCGGTAAACGGCCCCCGGACAGATCACTCGCACGGGAGGTGGTTTTTTCTCCATCGTCCTCACCTGAACGGGTGACGTATGTGTCCTTAAAACCACTTCATCGGAAATAAAGAAGGTGGCCTGCATTTCTCTGGCAGGATGACCCTTTGGAATATTGAGGGCCTCAAAATTGTAGTAGTCCAATTCGACCTCCGGTCCTTCTACAACCTCGAAGCCGAGCCGGGAGAAGATATCGATGATTGCATCAAGGATCTGTGTCAGCGGATGCCTCTTCCCGACAGGGATCCTCCTACCGGGAAGGGTCACATCGATCTTCTCTCTCTCCAAGGCCTCTCTTCTGTCTCGCTCTCGAACGCGCGAAAGGGCTTCTTCGATTCTCGTTTCCGTGCTTTCCTTAAGCTGATTCGCCCTTTGACCTGTCTGCCTACGTTCTGACTCAGGAAGCGTTCCCAAACTCTTAAGGATCTGCGTGATACTCCCCTTTTTCCCCAAATACCTTACACGGATCTCTGATATCTCTTTCTCCGTAGAGACCCGAGAAAGGGAAATAACCACTTCGTTTTGAAGCCTGTCCAGCTCCTCTTTCACGAGGCGATGCTCCTCTGCTAGGCCTTCCCTGCCCGACTCGTCTTCGCCATTTCGGCAATTTTGGAAAAGGCGTTAGGATCATTGACCGCCAAATCGGCTAATATCTTCCGATCCAACTCGATATGCGCTTTCCTCAGGGCATCCATTAACCGGCTGTAAGAGAGACCATGAGTCCTTGCGGCCGCATTGATGCGAGTAATCCATAGCTTTCTAAAATCCCTCTTTCTGGCCCTTCGGTCTCGATAGGCATAAGCGAGCGCCCGATGAACCGCGTCGACAGCCGTTCGATAGAGTCTGCTTCGCCCTCCCCGATAACCCTTGGCCATTTTCAGGACCTTTTTCCTTCTCTGTCTTGTCTTCGGTCCTCCTTTTACCCTCGGCATGATCGATTGTCCTCCTTTGGTGATTGGTGATTCGTGTCGGTGATTAGGGATTCGTCACCCAAGTATTACCCTAATTGACTATTCACGACTCACTGATTTGTCGATTGATACTGGTGATTCGCCGTTTTGTTCAATGGTTTCTTGTTGATTTATTGTTTTTTTACGATTCACCATTCACCACTCACAAATCACCCATTATAGATATGGAATCAACTTCTTGATTCCCTTCGAGTCGGTTTTCTCGATAAGCTTAGGCCTCCTGAGACCCCGCTTTCGGCTGGTCGCTTTCTTTGTCAGAATATGCCGGGCAAATGCCTTCTTGGCCCTTATCCTTCCCGTCCCGGTCTTCTTGAATCTTTTTGCTGCTCCTCGATTGGTCTTCAATTTTGGCACGTGATTCTCTCCTTCTGAAATAGTGTTCGTGGGGGTGTGAATGAAAGGGTTAATAACACCAGTCCCTAACACCCATCACTGTCTTTTATGTTGTTTTTTGGCTCTGGACAGGAGCTAAGATCATGATGAAGTTCCTTCCCTCAAATTTGGGAGCCTGCTCGACCTTTCCCCAGTCCTTGGCCTCCTCGGTAACCCTGCCGAGCATGTTCCTCCCCAGATCCGGGTGGGCTAACTCCCTTCCCCTAAAAACAATGGTGATCTTCGTCTTATTTCCCTCCTTTAGGAATCGCTCGATGTGGCGAAGCTTAAATTGGAAATCATGCTCCTCCGTCTTCGGCCTCATCTTCACTTCTTTGAGATGAACAACTGTCTGTCTCTTCTTTGCGTCGTGCGCCTTCTTGCTCTGTTGGTATTTGAACTTTCCATAGTCCATGATTCGGCAGACAGGCGGTTCCGATTTGGGGGAAACCTCTACCAGGTCGAGCTCCTCATTCACTGCCAGCCGAAGTGCTTCTGGCACCGGGAGAATTCCCAGTTGCTTCCCTTCGGCGTCGATGACCCTCACTTCCTTCGCCCGAATTTCTCGGTTAATTCGAACATCCCTTGCGATAAGCATCACCTCCTTTTTATTCGCGGGTAGAGAGTGGACAGTAGCAGGTCGTCAATCCTCTACCCTCCGTTCTCAACTCTCTTTACAAAACAAAATCCAATCCACTTTCTACCTTTCACTTTCCATCTTCTCCCTTCAACTTTCCACCTTCCAATTTGGGATATTCTGATTCAACCTGCTTCACAAAATCTTCAACAGGCATTGGTTTTAGTGTTTCCCCATTTCGTTTCCGGGGAGCAAGGGTTCCCTCTCTTGCTTCTCGATCTCCAATCACCAACATGTAGGGAACCTTTTGGATCTGGGCCTCTCGAATCTTGAACCCCAGCTTCTCATTACGGAAATCTTTCTCGACTCGAACGCCTCCTCGAATCAATTGCCGATAGGCACCTTCTCCATAAGGCACCTGTCGGTCCGTGACCGTCATCAGAATCGCCTGGGTGGGGGCGAGCCAAACAGGAAATGCTCCGGCATAGTGCTCAATTAACACCCCGATGAACCTCTCCATGGCTCCGAGGATGACCCGATGAAGCATGACCGGTCTGTGCCGTTCTCCATCACTTCCCACATAGGTCAGGTCAAACCTCTCGGGCATCGCGAAGTCCACCTGAATCGTCGCACACTGCCACCTTCGGTTGAGGGCATCTTTTAGCTTGACATCGATCTTCGGACCGTAAAAGGCCCCTTCCCCTTCGTTCACATCGTACGGAAGGTTTTTCGATTTAAGGGCATTCATCAGGGCCTGGGTGGCTTTTTCCCAATCTTCATCCGCGCCAATCGATTTTTCTGGCCGCGTGCTGAGTTCCATCTCATACTCGAAACCAAAGATCCTCATCACATCGTCTACGAATTCGATGATCGAGCTTATCTCATCGTTCAATTGATCAGGCCGGCAGAGGATATGGGCGTCGTCCTGGGTAAACCCTCTCACCCGAAGAAGACCATGAAGCTCTCCCGATTTCTCGTGCCGGTATACCGTCCCCAATTCAAAATATCGGATGGGGAGATCTCGATAACTTCGAATTTGAGACTTGAAGATGAGCATATGGGCCAAACAGTTCATCGGTTTGATCCCATATTCGGTATCCTCCACTTTTGTGAAGTACATCTTGTCACGATAGTTTTCGAAATGGCCGGATTGTTTCCAAAGATCCAGCCGGAGAAGATGGGGACCGATGACCATCTGATAACCTCGCTTCAGATGCTCCTTCTTTTCAAAGTCTTCCAAGATCGTCCGGAGGATTGCGCCTTTCGGGTGATAGATCACCAGGCCCGGACCCACTTCTTCGCTCAGGCTGAAGAGGTCGAGGTCTCTTCCCAATTTCCGGTGGTCCCGTTTCCGAGCTTCTTCAAGCATGCGCAGAAACTCCTCCAGGGCCTCCCGGGCAGGAAATGCAGTTCCATAAATCCTTTGGAGCACCCTGTTCCGGGAGTCTCCTCTCCAATACGTTCCCGATACGCTTAAGAGCCGAAAGGCTTTGATCCTCCCGGTCGAGGGGATATGCGGACCTTCACAAAGGTCTAAAAAACTTCCCTGTCGATACAGGGAAACATGATCTGGAAGCTCTTCCAGGTGCTCCACTTTATACGCTTCACCAATGTCTTGAAATGTTTTGATGGCCTCTTCTTTTGAAACCTCCTTGCGAATAAAGGGCTCGTCCTTCGCCACAATCTCAGACATCTTTTTCTCAATCACCTCGAGATCCTGAGTCGTAAAAGTGCGATCATAATCGAAATCGTAATAAAAACCGTTCTCAGTCGAGGGACCAAAGGTGAGTTTAACGGTCGGGAAGAGTTCTTTCACTGCCTGAGCCATGACATGGGAAGCAGAATGACGCAGTATCTCCAGCCCTTTCTTAGAGCGAACGGAAATGAATGAAACCGCAGCATCTTTATCCATCGTTCTGCTGAGGTCAAGGAGGGTCCCATCCACTTGTGCGGCGATGGTTTCTTTATCCCACTGGTCGGCCAGATCTTTAAGCTTTGTGCCCTTTGAAATCAGCCTTTTCTCTCCATCGGGCGTTGTGATGGTAATCTGCTCTTCCATTTTTCCGCTGTCCCGCTTGAAATGAAAATGGAGAGGCATCACTCAAAATAAATCTGAATGATGCCTCTCCATTTCGTCTTCACCAAAATGTCTGTTTCTTCAATGACTTATATTTCACTTTTTAATAAATTGGTTTCAATGGTAGGCACGTGGGGATTTGAACCCCAGACTTCTACCGCGTCAAGGTAGCGCTCTCCCCCTGAGCTACGTGCCTTTAGACCTCCATGCACAGCAGTGTGCGCGTTTTCAGAAGTATTTGTTTCCATAACAGTTTTTCGAAATATTGTCAAGAAAATTCTTAAGTTACGACTCTATGCCCCGAATACCAATTCCCCTTTCCTATCATCCAAATCTGCGGTAATGCTGTCGCCTTCCTTAAATTTGCCTTCTAATAATTTCATCGCCAATTTATCCTGAATCTCTTTTTGAATCACCCGCTTAAGAGGCCGCGCCCCATAGGCAGGATCAAATCCTTCCTTGGCCAACCATTCCTTCGCCTTTTCAGTCATTTTCAGTTGTATTCGTTTCTCCGATAGGCGTTGCTCGAGTTTTTTCACCTGGATATCAACAATCGCTTTAATCTGTGCTAATCCAAGGCTGTGGAAGATAATCAGTTCGTCGATCCGATTCAAAAATTCTGGTTTGAAATGGGCCTTGACTGCATCCATCACCCGACGCCGCATCTCTTCATAGTCCTTCTCACCTAAGTCCATGATCCACTGGCTCCCGATATTGGAGGTCATGATCACCACGGTATTCTTGAAATCAACCGTTCGACCGTGACCATCGGTCAGCCTTCCATCTTCCAGTATCTGTAGAAGGATGTTGAACACTTCCGGATGAGCCTTCTCAATCTCATCCATCAGGACGATGGAATAGGGTCTTCTCCGAACCGCCTCAGTAAGAAAACCGCCTTCTTCGTACCCAACATACCCCGGCGGCGCGCCGATCAATCGTGCCACAGAATGTTTTTCCATATACTCCGACATATCGATTCTCACCATGGCCTGCTCATCGTCGAATAAAAACTCGGCCAGGGCGCGGGCCAGTTCTGTCTTTCCCACCCCGGTGGGTCCCAAAAAGATAAAGGAGCCGATGGGCCGGTTAGGGTCCTGCAGACCTGCCCTCGCTCTTCTCACGGCGTTGGAAACGGCGATAATCGCGTCATCCTGGCCGACGACCCTCTGTTTGAGCCTCTCTTCCATGTGAATCAGCTTTTCGACTTCCCCTTCCAACATCCTTGAAACGGGGATGCCGGTCCATTTGGACACCACCTCGGCAACGTCTTCTTCGTCCACCTCTTCTTTCAACATCTTTTCACTCTTCTGAAGTTCGGCAAGCTTCCCCTCCTCCTTCTTCAGTTCGCCCTCGAGTCTGGCCATCTGCCCGTACTGCAGCTCTGCCAACCTGGAATAGTTCACCTCTCGCTCCGCCTCTTTCATCATCTGCTTCGTCTTCTCGATCTGTTCCTTAGTCTCGCGGATTCTGGAAATCGCCTTCTTCTCGTTATCCCACTTGACTTTCTTCTCGGCGACTTCCTCCTTCAGATCGGCGAGTTCTTTTTCGAGTTTCTTTAACCGTTCGATCGAAGCTTTGTCTTTCTCCTTCTTCAGAGCCTGACGTTCGATCTCAAGTTGCATGACCTTGCGCTGCACTTCGTCGATCTCCATCGGGACGCTATCGATCTCAATTCTCAGCCTCGACGCAGCCTCGTCGATCAAGTCGACGGCCTTATCCGGAAGGAAACGGTCTGAAATGTACCGATGCGAAAGCATGGCTGCCGCAATGATGGCCGAGTCTTTGATTTTAACGCCATGATGGATCTCGTAACGCTCTTTTAATCCTCTTAGAATGGCGATGGTGTCTTCGACGGACGGCTGGCTGACGTAAATCGGCTGGAATCGTCTCTCCAGGGCGGCGTCCTTCTCCACATACTTCCGATATTCATTGAGCGTGGTGGCCCCGACACATCGGAGCTCCCCTCGCGCCAGGGCGGGCTTCAACATGTTCGAAGCATCGATGGCGCCCTCCGCGGCCCCCGCTCCGACTAAGGTATGGAGCTCATCGATAAACAGGATGATATTGCCCGCGGCGTTCGAAATCTCTTTCAAAACGGCTTTCAACCTGTCTTCGAACTCACCCCTGAATTTGGCGCCGGCAATCAGCGCTCCCAGATCAAGGGCGACCAGCTTTTTATTTTTCAACGTCTCCGGAACATCTCCTTTGACGATTCTCTGTGCCAATCCTTCCACAATGGCCGTCTTACCGACTCCCGGCTCCCCGATCAATACGGGGTTGTTCTTCGTCCTCCTTGAAAGAACCTGAATCACCCTTCGGATTTCATCATCTCGGCCGATCACCGGATCGAGCTTTCCTTTCCTTGCCTCCTCCGTCAAATCTCTGCTGTAGCGTTTTAAGGCCTGGTACTTCTCTTCGGGGTTTTGATCCGTGACACGATGAGGCCCGCGAATCTCCTGCAGCACTCTGAAAATCGCATCCTTCGTCACCCCACTCCTCTGGAGGATCTGGAAAGCGGCCCCCTGCTTCTCATCGGCAATCGCAATGAGCAGGTGTTCCGTTGACAGGTATTCATCCTTCAACCTTTCGGCTTCTTTCCAGGCGTTATTGAGAATTTCATTGAGCCGGCTGGACAGATAGACCTGTCCTGTCCCTCTCCCCGTCACCTGAGGAATCCGGTTTAACTCATCCCCCAACTGAGAAGCGACCAAATCCGGATTCGACCCTAATTTTTGGAGGATAGGGATGACGATCCCTTCCTTCTGTCCAAGGAGGGCCAACAAAAGGTGCTCCACATCGATCTGCTGATGGTGCTTTCCCTCCGCAATGGATTTGGCCTCTTGCAGCGCTTCCTGAGCTTTCAGTGTGAATTTCTCTATATCCATGTTATTTCGCTCCCCTATTCAATTTTGTTAAAATAATCATCCTCTTCCGGTTTTGCAAATAGAATTGCGACATATATAAGGTTTATCGTCAAAAGGTAACGGTAAAGAGGCCCATTTCGTCAAACGGCTACGTTGTTCGTCTTCAAAACCTGTTCCTGACAGGTTAAGGAATTTTCTAACCGTAACCCTTTGCCGATCACCGACACGGGCTTCGTAACCATAACCCTAACTCCCCTTCATCCCCCCTTAAATTAAGGGGGGACAAAGAGGGGTTACGAATTCTCATGATTCGTGCCTACACAGCGAACTCGTGTTTCTACTTATACCCTTAGCGCTTCTGCCAAACTGGCGAAATCCTGAATCGTCAGGGTTTCCGGTCTTCTTCGGGGATCTATTCCAATCTTCTCCATTCTTAATCCGATGGATTCGGGGATAGACAATTCTGAATGTCTCAGCGCATTCATCAATGTTTTTCTTCGGTGCCCAAAACAAGCTCTGACAACCCTCTTGAACCACTCTTCATCATTCGTTTCGATCATGGGCTTTTCTTTCCAAACCATATGAACCACGGCTGATTCAACCCTTGGTGGCGGAAAGAAGGCAGAGGGTTTGATGTGGAAACGAATGGAGACGTCTAAGAACAATTGCACGAAGATCGACAATGGGCCGTATTCTTTCCTGCCGGGAGGAGCCACTATCCTCTCTGCGACCTCTTTCTGAAGCATTAAAGTAAACGTAGAAAACGCTTCTTTTGATTCAATGAAGCGGAAGAGAAGAGGCGTGGAGATCTGATAGGGGAGGTTCGCCACCACTTTGATCGGATGTCCTTCCATTCCAAAAAACTGTTTGAAGTCCACCTTCAGAATATCGCTTTCCATCACCTCTATATTGCGATGACCAGCCACCTTTTCTTTCAGTATCGCCACTATTTTTGTATCAACCTCGATGGCGATCACTTTCTTAGCGTCATGGGCAAGGGCAAGGGTCATCCCGCCAAGACCCGGGCCTACCTCGAGAATCACATCCTCCTTCCCAACCTGGGCGGTACGGATCACTTTATCTAAAATGTTTGGATCAACGAGAAAGTGTTGCCCCAAGCGTTTCTTGGGGAATAAGCCATATGCTGTTAACTCACTTCGAATCGATACCATAGGTTCGTATCCGTTGGGTGGAAAGCGGAATGCAGAGAAAAAAATATAAGCAGCGACACCAATCATGCCAGAGCTTGTCATTCCCGCGAATGCGGGAATCCAGAAAAACACTGGATTCCGGATCAAGTCCGGAATGACAAACCCAATTAAGACTTATATCGTCGTGTATAACTACCTTCCACTCTCTACTCTCTACATTCCGTTCAGCGGTAAATTCGAAAACGCATTGAGCGAAAGCGGTGATCGAATTCCTCGCTTCAAATATTCGTATCCTACCACTCCGACCATGGCCGCATTATCTGTGCAAAAGGAAGGAG
>DASPPQ010000064.1:0-6130 GCA_035625415.1 Thermodesulfobacteriota bacterium | reverse complement strand
AAACGAGGCCGATAAGTACGTCTTTAAGGTTCCGATCCACAGGAATGTTGCAAAAACCTCCCCTTATTTTCACGATGGTTCCGTCGACAAACTTGAGGATGCGGTTTGGATCATGGGTAAAATTCAGCTCGGTAAAGACCTCGACAGGTCTCAGGTTGAAGAGATAGTTGTATTTCTGAAATCCTTAACAGGGAAGATCCCCGAAGATGCTCTGAAGGTCCCTTTGCTGCCCTCAATAGAGTAAGTTATTGACCAACCTCTCTGAAAAGGTCCCCGGCGTGCTGCCTCATGGTAACCCCATGGCGCGCCTTCGATACGACTTTTTTAGAGCGATTTGATCACTCTGTTTCCTCAGTCTATCCTCAGGCAGTTCTGTATGTCATTCTCTATTTTGCAGGAGTTGAGTTAGCTTTGGTCGTGCGGAATATCAAACTTGAGAAAAAGAACCTTTTTGTTCTTCTACTCGCTACTGGCACCACTATGTGAAACAAGGGAGTAGCTGACCTGGTAGGACGAATGTTCTACCGTAGTCGTCAACGTCATCGGTTTAAAGTGTCAGGGTAAATGAGGAAAGCCTTTTGCAGAGATCGGCTTGACAAGGTAAAAAGAGCCGAGTTAGATTTTGATTAAACGTGGGCGGGGGATCCAGCGTAAGTTCAGCAAGTTAACCAGTGGACCATAAATTGAACCAACATTCCAAAATTGACTTACCCGACAGGAATTTCTCATGGCAAAAAAAGAGATCAAAAACTTTGAGGAGGTAAGCGTGCTCGTTGTGGGCGGTGGACTGGGTGGCTGCATGGCTGCCCTTCACGCTCATCGCGAAGGAGCAAACGTGCTCGTTGTTGAGAAAGCGAACGTCCGTCGGAGCGGTGGCGCTGGAACCGGAAATGACCATTTTGGAGGAATTGTTATTCCCGGCCTTTCCAAATGGTCGGTAGAAGGTCTTGTTCAGGATCATACAGAACTCGCCTTCGGTTTCGTCAATCAGGATCTGGTCTATGCCATGGCGGGTGAGGGATTTGATCGGGTCAAAGACCTCGAGCAAATGGGCATTGAATTTTATAAGCGGGATGGTGAATATTACCTCTTTCCCCAGCTTCACAAAGTGCGCAGTGCTTTATATATGGCGGGTCGGGACATCAAGCCCAAACTGATGAAGGAACTTCAGCGACGGAAAATACCGGTATTGAATCGCATCATGTTGGTCGATCTGTTGGTACGGAACAACCAGGTGGTCGGCGCCGTTGGCATGAATACACGGGATGGTTCCTTGACCCTGTTTAAGACAAAAAGTGTCGTTCTCACTACCGGAGCGTGTTTCCGGCTATTCATGAACGTCACAGGTGTCTTGATGAATACCTATTATCCTCCGTCTTCCACGGGTGATGGATTGGCCATGGCTCTTCGCGCCGGAGCAGCCCTCACAAACATGGAAGGGACCAATGCAATCCGTGGTCCCAAAAATCTCCAGAGAGCAGGCTCTGGAACCTACTGGCCGGCCAAAACCGTGGACGCCCAGGGAACCCCTCTTGAGTATCCCTTTCCGGGCGAGGCTTACTATCGTTGGCCTGCATTTACCGCAGGATGGACGCGGGCCCAGATTCAAGAGGGAAAGATCCGGTTGCCCCTTTTTCGGGACACAACCAGCCTTTCTGCTGATGAAATCGAATTTGTCGAGTGGGGACTTCGGCAAGAAGGGGGTTGCTGGATGCTCCTTGAGTGGATGAAAAAACATGGAAAAGATTTTAGAACCTATCTCATGGAGGATGACACCTATGAGCGCCGGGTGAGTGGTGGGAGCGGCCTGTTTGTAGATGCTCAATGCCAGAGCACGCTTTCAGGGCTATTCGCCGCAGGAGAAGTGATTGCCGGATTGCCTTGGGGCGCGGGACCGGGAGCCATCACGCTGGGTTGGAAGGCAGGAGGAAATGCTGCAAGTTATGCTAAGAAGGCTTCAAGCCTTGAGCCTCTTTCAGATCAGATAGATCTTATATTGACGCGAATAAAACGACACAAACCCAGGGGGCAGGATCAGTGGTCTGAAGCCAACCTAGCCTTGCAAAGGCTTATGTCTTCCTATATGGGAGACATTCGCTCCGAAGAAGGCCTGAAGATCGGATTATACCGATTAGAGGAATTGACTGGAGAATGGGAGATCGCCAGCCGCAGCCCTCATGAAACCATGCGAGCGCTTGAGGTCGATAACCTGGCCACAATTGCCAAGGCGTGTCTCTCGGCGGCTCTGGAGAGAAGGGCGAGCAGCCACTACCACCTCCACTTCCGAGTGGACCATCCCGAATGGGATCCGCCGGAGTGGAAAAAATGGGTCCTTATCCGGCACGTCGGAGATGAGATCCGTATGGAGCATCATCCGATCGAATATAAATACACTTAGTGGTGTGGCAGATGGATATCACCCTATTTCACAACGATCTTTCGATGGTTTTACGAGAGAGCCTGCATTTCATAGATAGCGTCAATTATGTGGAGCACCATTAGCCCGGAGACCGAACATGCCTGTCGAAATTGACAGCTCCCTTTGCACGGGTTGCAGACTCTGTATCGAATCGTGCCCCGAGGATGTTTTTAAGCTTCTACCTCGCTCAAAAGTTCCACGCGTCGCCCGTCCGGATGAATGTTTTCATTGTGGAGCCTGCGTCATGGATTGTCCTGAGCAGTGTATCCATATGGTTTTGCCGCTTCCTTTAAAACCCAGATACATCGAGAAGAAAATTTTTACGGAGATTACCGGAAAGCGATTGAAGAGATGACCTAACGTTACTCTCTCTTGCAAGAAGAGGGCGAGTGGGATCGGAGGATTCTCACGATGATATGGAGGCGAATTCGGTTTAGCCCTTATTCTGTCATCACGGTCACTGTTTTTCTCTTGCTCTGGCAGGGGATTGTCTCTCTTCGCCTGGTCAACCCTTTTTTCCTCCCGTCCCCACTGGCCGTGGCAAAAACCTTGGTTGAAACGTTGGGGTCCGGGGAACTCCTCAAGCACGGGGCCGTGACCCTGGGCCGGATCTTCCATGGTTTTTTCTGGGGTGCTCTGGTTGGACTCTGTCTCGGGATACCTGCCGGCTGGTCAAAAAAAATCTATGAGGCCGTCAACCCATTTATCGCCGCTACCTATCCCCTGCCCAAGGTGGCTTTGCTTCCTCTGATCATTGTCTATTTGGGTATCGGTGAGATGTCACGGCTGGTCATCATTGCCATGGCCGTCTTTTATGTGGTATTGATCAACACGATTGCCGGTGTGCGTCATGTCGATCCCATCCTGGTCATGGCAGCCCAGGACCTGGGCGCAAAGACGATTCAGGTTTTCAAAAAGGTGATCCTTCCGGGTGCCCTTCCGATGATCTTTGCTGGCACTCGCTTGGGCATGGGCATTGCTTTTCTGTCCACCGTGGTGACTGAAATGATTTTCGGAGACAAAGGGTTAGGTTATTTTCTTGGTGTTCGGGGAAATATGATGGATATGACAGGGATCTTTGCTGGTCTGACTCTTTTGGGAGGATTGAGCATTCTGGTGACCACGTGTATGGAGTGGGTTTCAAGAAAAGCCATGCCCTGGAGCAGGGACATCCAGGGTATTCGGTGAGAAAGGGAAAGAAGATGGGAGGACAAAATCGAATAAGATATTTATTAGGAATCATTTTGGTCCTTCTGGCCTTCGCTTTTTCCAATCCGATAGGAGAGGCCGCCGAGCTGAAGAAGGTGAGGGTGGCCGGCGCTGTGGGTTTAGAGATTACCCCTCTGATAGTGGCCCAGGAAATGGGGTTCTATAGGGGGATGGGCCTCGATATTGAGATCGTCGATCTTCCCAGCCCAAGAGACCAACTGCCGGCTCTCGCTTCCGGTCAGATCGATGTGTTGATGGCAGGGAATACAGCCGGGTTTATCAATATGGCGGTTGGGGGTTTTGGAAGCCGGATTGTCTGTGGATACAGCCACTCCAGCCCGAAATGGTACGGTTCTCATATCAACGGAATCCTGGTTCGGAAAGATCTCTACGATAAAGGAGAGATAAAGACCATCAAAGATCTGAAGGACCGTCGGGTGGCTTTCAACGCCATGATCCGGACCCAGACCTTTGACGCGGCTTTGCGATCTGTCGGGTTGCGACTAGAGGATGTGAAGATTGTGGAGATTGCCAAGTTTTCAGATGCCATCGCGGCGTTGAAGTCGGGTGGCGTGGATGCGGCCTTCTTCATCCAGCCTTTCGGCGTAAGGGCGGTGAAGGAGGGTTTTGCTGAATACCTGCTCGATTACTCGGCTCTGCCCTTCAAGATCCAGTTCACCATGCTCTTCTTTTCTGAAAATCTCATGAAGGGGGATCGTCAAAAAGGGGTCGATTTTTTAGCGGCAACCTTGAAAGGGATTCGGGAATACCTCAGGGCGGCCAAGGGTAAAGGAGAGCGGGCGAAGATCCTCGACGCCGCTTCACGGTTTACGAATATGCCAAAAGATCTACTTGAAACGTTCACCTGGTCTTATGTCGATCCAAACGGCATCATTTTCTTGGATTCCCTGGAGATGCAGCAGGATTGGTACCTGGAGCGGAAGTACATCAAAGAAAAGATCGACTACAGAAAGGTCATGGATCTCACCCTCCTTGAGGAGGCCTTGAAAAAGATAGGCCGGGTGGATGCCCAAACCCTGGTCTTGAAGTAGCCGTCCACGATGCCCATCTATATTGAAGACCTCTCTATGATCTACCATGACCCCCGGACCCTCCGAGAAGTTTGCGCGCTCCAAGAGATCAACCTCATGGTGCAGGACCGGGAATTTCTTGTCCTCGTCGGGCCTAGCGGCTGCGGGAAGACAACTCTCATCCAGCTGATCGCAGGATTCGGGCAGCCGACGAAAGGTCGAATTCGGATCGACCGGGCCTTCGGTGACCGTCCGGCCACATCGATGGTGTGGCAGGAGAACGCTCTTTTCCCGTGGCGATCTGTGAGAAGAAATATTCTCTTCGGCCTCGAGATCAGGAAGATTCCGTCGCTTGTTCAGAAAGAGACATTGGAGCGCTTGATCGATATGGTACACCTTCACGGTTTTGAGGATCGTTATCCCCATGAACTTTCAGGGGGGATGCGTCAGCGTGTCAATCTTGCTCGCGCCATTGCGAATGATCCTGAAATCCTTCTGATGGATGAACCCTTTGCTTCTCTCGACGCCCAGACAAAATATCTTCTTTCTGAAGAATTAATCGGAATCTGGGAGAAAACGAAGAAGACGGTGGTTTACATCACCCACAGTATTGAAGAGGCCATTCTCTTGAGCGACCGGATTGTCGTGATGACAGCAAGACCGGGTCGGATCAAAGAGATCATCCAAAACCCCTTGCGAAGACCTCGTTCCACCGAACTGATGTCCACTTCGATCTATGAAGCCCTTTTCAAAGATATCTGGTCTTTGTTAAAAGAAGAAGTGGTCAAAGCTCAATCCGCATCCATCTCATTGTAATTGACCACCCATTCTTGGTTCAAAGTGGTGAGCATACTGTAACGACCAGAAGCAGAAAAACCGCTTATCAGGGCCTTTGGTCCTTTAGCCGTGTTTGACCACGATATCTAATATCTTGGCTAGGGAGCCAATCGTCCTCCAGTTGTGCCTTATTCCTGCCGGAATAAAATAAGTTTCCATGGGTTTCAGTAGTTTCTTTTCTTCACCCACAAACATCTCGATCTCCCCTTCGATTATGATTCCGCACTGATCGAACGGATGGTCATGGGCAGATCCTTCCTTATTCGGAGAAATTTCCATAATTGCCATAGTCAAATCTGAACCAGATTCTAATTTGCTCCGGATGCCGGGCCGAAATTCATCCAGCTTTAATGTCTTAAGATTCCAGAATCCCATTTTTTAGCTCGCTCATTTTTAAACTTATGTGCTCATTATTCTAAATCTTTTTTGGAGGAGCGTCAAAAGAAAATAGCCTTTTGAACTTGACGAAAGATGTCAAATTCGATATTAGTTTTGTAGAAAATTCAAAATAGCGAAGATGGAAAGGAGGTTCTATGAAGAAGAAAGCGATTATCTACGGTAAAGGGGGTTGACCCTATACGGAAAAGGCTAGGTCAGCCTACGGCAAGAGTGCAACATACTACGATGTGGAAGC
>DASPPQ010000063.1:0-3673 GCA_035625415.1 Thermodesulfobacteriota bacterium | reverse complement strand
AAAGGATCCCATTCCCCGATTCAAGAAACAATTGATTGCTAAGGGACAGCTCACAGAGAAAGGGTATAAGGAGATAGAGCAGCGCGCGGTAAATGAGCTCGAGGAAGCGATCCACTTTGCCCAAAAGGAATGCACGGATATCGATCCTGATTACATTGACATTTCAAGAGGTGTCTATGCCGGTGATTAAGGCCATCCATCACACAGCCTTCACGGTCAGCAACCTGGAAAGATCGATTTCTTTCTACCGGGATATCCTGGGAATGAGGGTTCTCTGGGACTCGGTTCAGGCAGGCGTGGCCTATAAAGGGCTGGTATGTGATCAGATTACGGGTTGTCCCGGGACAGAGCAGCATCTCGTCTATCTTGGTATTGGTGAAGGAATTTTGGAGCTGGTTGAGTATAGTCCGACAGGAAAGCCGCTAAAAGATCACAAGGCAAGCGATGTTGGGGCAACCCATGTTTGCTTCAAGACAGATGATACGCAGGCCCTTTACGAAAAGCTTCTGGCGAACAACGTGACGGTCCACTGTCCACCTCAGAATAGGGGCGAACTCTCGGTTTTTTACTTCCGGGATCCGGACGGGATCATTCTTGAAGCCATCGAGGGAAAGACAAGGGTTTAGCAAATAAGATCGGGATAAGGACGGGAGAAGTAAAAACAATTATTCTTTCAAAGAGGCTTACGTATGAGGTTGAAGGATCGCGTAGCAATTGTGACGGGTGGAGGGGGAGGCATTGGTGAAGGGATTTGTCTTAGCATGGGCCGAGAAGGTGCTCATGTGGTTGTAAGTGATCAGAACCAACTTATGGCGGAGAAAGTCGCTGGGGAGATCTCGAAACTGGGAAGGAAGGCTTTGGCCATCCAAACCAATGTTCGCATGGCAAAAGATTGTAAAGATCTGATTGATTTAAGTTTAAAAGAAATGGGGCAAATTGATATTCTGGTTTGCTCTGCGGGGATACCCGGCTACTCTAACAAGTCCATTACCGAAGGGATGACCCGGATTGAAAACATCTCTGAGGATGATTGGGATTCGGTGATTGAAACGAACCTGAAGGGGGTATTCTTATGTAACCGAGCCATCATACCCTACTTTAAGGAGCGGAAAAAAGGGAAGATCATTAATATTGCCTCTATCGCCGGGCGGAGAGGCTCAGATTGGATTCCCCACTACTCTGCGAGCAAGGCAGGTGTGATCATTTTTAGCCAAGTCGTGGCCACTCAGCTGGCACGTTATAACATCAATGTGAACACGATCTGTCCTGGGCTTGTCTGGACCGCCATGTCTATCACCCAAGGAAAGATACTCGCGGCGGAATATCCGCAGTTTAGAGGGATGGACCCCACCGAGGTTTTCAATGAAAACGTCAGGACTAGGGTCCTTCTTGGGAGACCTCAAACTCCGGAGTCGATCGGTAATGCGGCCGTATTTCTTGCCTCTGATGAATCTCAAGATATTACAGGTCAAGCCCTCAATGTAGACGGTGGAATAATCTTCAATTAAAAACCAGAAAACCATTCAGGGAAGGGGCATAGACCATCGGGCGAGAGATAGTTGCATAACCTTCGAAGGGTTGTTCCAGTGCTTTTTGATGCGCCATGCAGTATGGGAGGAAAAGGAAGGGAAACAATGGGAAAACTGGACAAAAAGGTGGCAATCATTACGGGGGGAGCAAGAGGAATCGGAAGGCAAATCGCGGTAACCTTCGCTAGAGAGGGAGCAGATATCATTATCGCGGACGTGCTCGAGATGGAGCCCGTTGCCCGTGAAATCGAAGAAATGGGCCGACAGGCTATAACGGTGAAAACCGATATTTCAAAGAAGGAAGAAGTGGCAAACCTCGTCGAAAAGACGATCGCTCACTTCGGCCAAGTAGACATCCTGGTAAATAATGCCGGCGTCACCAGACGCGCTACCCTCCTCGAGATGACAGAAGAGGATTGGAACCGCGTTTTGGATGTAAACCTCAAAGGAATATTTCTCTGCACCCAAGCTGTAGCCAAACACATGGTTGATCGAAGGTACGGGAAAATTGTAAATCTCGCCTCAATTGCCGGACTCGTTGGAGCATCTCTTCCATGGATTGCTGTGAATTATGCAGTTTCAAAAGCCGGGGTCATACGGCTCACCAAAAGCTGCTCAAAAGAACTTGGACCTTACGGGATCAATGTCAATGCCATTGCCCCTGGACTCGTTCTTACGGAAATACATTTCACGTCGAGATCGGCAGAGGATGCACAGGACTTTAGGGACGAAGAAGTAAAAGCGATGCCGATCGGGAGAGCAGGAACTCCTCAGGACATTGCCAACATAGCATTGTTCCTGTCTTCCGACGATGCTTCTTTGATTACTGGCCAGACGATTGTCGCAGACGGGGGGCGGTCGTAAGAGGAAATATACCAGCCTTGGCAGAGATGGTTTTCGCCTATGAGTTACCCACCTGAGATTTATCTGATCCAGGCAACCCATGGTATTGTCTACGGGATGCTTCTTTTCCTGGTTGCCTCGGGCCTTACTCTTGTATTCGGGATGATGGGCATTTTGAATCTGGCGCATGCATCGTTCTATATGCTCGGTGCTTATCTTGCCTACACCGCCTCTCGCTATATCGGAAACTTCTGGCTGGGCTTGCTTCTCTGCCCTCTCGTTGTCACTGCGCTGGGAATAATGATAGAACGTTTTCTGCTCCGTAAGACCTATAAGGTCGGCCATACCGCGCAGCTGCTCTTGACGTTCGGACTTTTTTTTGTTGTGGGTGAGTTGGTTCGAATAATTTGGGGAACCGTGCCTCTTTCGGTTCCCGTCCCCCGACTCCTTTCTGGAGAAATCCCCTTTTTCGGGAATACGTACCCAATGTATCGTGTATTTATCCTCGGGTTTGCTTTTTTGCTCCTTGTCGGAATGGCCCTGCTGTTGATGCGAACCCGGATCGGCATCCTCATACGCGCTGCAGTATCGGATGCAGAAATGGTGGAAGCCCTCGGGACCAACGTCCCGCTAGTTTTTATGGGAGTCTTCGGGGGAGGCGCAGCCTTGGCGGCGATCGCAGGTGTCATTGCCGCGCCATTTCTCAGTATCTACCTCAATATGGGCAGTGACGCGCTCCTGGACTGCTTCGTTGTCATTGTCGTGGGCGGGTTCGGAAGCCTGCCGGGGGCTCTTGTCGCCTCTCTGATGATCGGCGAACTCCAATCCTTCGGAGTCCTTTGGATCCCACGCCTGGCATTGGTGTTCCAATTCCTGCTCATGGCTGTCGTCCTGATTATCAAGCCGACAGGCCTTTTTGGAGAAAAAGAATGAGCCGCCACAGAGCTTTTCAACTCGCTTCCGGAATCGGAGTCGGCGCTTTCCTCCTGCTTGTCCCCTTTCTTCTCCCGGAAATAAAAATTCATTTGACGATCGAAGCCCTGATTTATTCATTGTTCGCGATCAGTTTCAATGTTCTGTTCGGTTATGGGGGAATGCTTCCCTTTGGGCACGCGGCACTCTTCGGGGCTGGTGCCTATGCCACCGGCCTCATCGTCCGATATTTTCCGGCAACGCCTTTGTTCCTCATCCTTCTCGCGACGGCTTTTTTCGGCCTTTTAGTCGCGTTTTGTATTGGATTTTTCTGCGTCCGGTTGAAGGGCCCTTCGTTTTCCCTCTGTTCGCTCGCTTTCCAGATGTTT
>DASPPQ010000062.1:0-9898 GCA_035625415.1 Thermodesulfobacteriota bacterium | reverse complement strand
CATGCCGAAATCAAGGGCACCCAGGGATAAGAGGTTCGCTGGTATCCCCCGGAGGTGGAGACAGCTTGCGGCAAAGAATAGGGCAAAAGGAACTGTCAGGGCAACGACGAGGGCGCCACGGATGCTTCCCAGAAAGAGGAGAAGCACGATCGTGACGAGAATGAACCCCTCCGTGAGGTTATGGAGGACGGTATGGGTCGTATAATTTACGAGGTCGCCGCGATCGTTAAAGGGAATGATCTTCACGCCCGGGGGTAAGAGTTTTTGGTTCAGCTCTCTTACCTTATTCTGGACGCCCCTGATCGTTTCGTCGAAAGGGGCCCCTTTGCGCATGAGCACGATGCCGGAAGGGACATCATCGTTGTCGATGACCTTTCCATCTGCGCGATGAATCGCCCTTCCGAATTGACCGAGGCGGATCTTGGGGCCCTGGGCGACGACGGCGATGTCTTTGACCCGCACCGGCGTGCCGTTTTTGGTCGTGATAACCGTATCTTCGATGTCGTGCACGTTGCGGACCAGCCCCACCACCCGGACATTGATCTGCTGCATGCCCGCCTCGATGAAGCTTCCGCCCGCGTTCACATTGTTGCTCGTGAGCTGTTGTTCCACCTGACCGATGCTGAGGCCGTAAGAGACGAGCTTGTCCGGATCGACGCGGACCTGATATTCGCGCGTGGGAGCGCCGAAGACCTCGACGTCCACCACATTTGGCACGGACTTGAACTGTTTCACCAAGAACCAGTCCTCTAAAGACTTCAATTCCATTGGGTCATATTGGGGGTTTGTGCTTCGCAGCGTAAAGAAGTAGATCTGACCGACCGGACTGAAGTCGGGACCGATGCCTGGGGACAGACCCAACGGAAGGTTCACCATGGTCAGTCGCTCCAGGACCCGCTGGCGGTTCTGGAAATTGTCCGAGTTGTCATCAAACCAGATAATCACAACGGACAGCCCGGCAACCGTCACCGACCGCAAGTAGGTGCGATAGGGAATTCCGCTCATCACGTTTTCAATAGGGATGGTGACTTGCTGCTCGACTTCTTCTGCGGCTCGGCCCGGCCACTGTGTGATGATCCAGGCATAGTTATTGGCGACGTCGGGATAGGCCTCGATCGAAAGATGGTGGAACTGAATGATGCCCATGCCAAATAGAAAGACCCCGAAGGCCAGCATGAACCAGCGGTGGCTCAAAGCGAAATCGACAACAGCACGAATCATCTTTACTTCTTGCTCTCCTTTAGCTCATTGTCGGTTAAAGACTTGTTACTGCTCAGTAGTGAATTGGAGCACCAGGGCATTTGCGACCACCTGCTGTCCCGGCTCGATTCCCGTCACTTCCTGCATGTTGCCGGGATTACCGGGAAGCACCTTCCCCCCGAATACTTCGACACGCCGGAATTCAGCCTGGCCTGCCGGCACGTAGACCCAGTCGCGGTCTTTCAAATGCAGGATTGCGGTTGCCGGAACCACGGCATGCCTTTCCTGCTGTTGGCCATAAAAGGTAGCTGTGGCGAACATGCCGATACTCATGAACCCCGGATTCTTCATTTCTAGCCGCACTTTCGCGGTGCGGATGGTGGGGTCAAGAATCGGCCCGATATTGCTGATCCGACCTTTAAACATCTTGCCGGGATAGGCGTTCAGGCGGACATCTGCGTACTCACCGAGGCGGACAAAGGGAAGATTGTTTTCGTACACGTCGCATATGATCCAGACATAGTCGAGATTGGCGATGGTGAAAAGGTTTGGTGAATTATCCAACGTCTTCACGCCGGCCCCATTCACCACATTCTGCTCAATGATGATGCCCGAGATCGGAGCGAAAATATCCACGATCCCGCTGGGAGGGTGATCGAGGTCTGTAACGCCGAGGACCCGGAGCTTCTCGATGGTGGCCTCGCGGGTTACCCTGGCTTTGCTTTCGGTATCCACCGCAACTTCCAGGTCCTTCTGGGCAATCGCCCCTTTCTCGTATAGGACCTTGGAGCGCTCCAGTTGAGCCTTCGCCAGTATCTCATCGGCGACAGCCTGCCGATAATCGGAGAAGGCCCCTGAGATGTCGGCGCTTTTTACCTTCAGGAGAAGCTGCCCCTTCTCCACGGTATCTCCCAGCCGGGCCTTTACCTCGATAGCGCGGCCTGAGGCGAGAGAGACAGCGGGCACGGAGCGGGCCACATCGTAATTCACTACGCCGGTTACGGTCAACTCCGGCGCGGCTTTGTACTCACCGGCTGTTGCCAGCGGAAACTGTTCCGGGTGGGCTACCTTGAACCCGGCAGAGTCCCCTTCGCGCTCGACCTGCGCCGGCGGCGGCGCCCCGGACGCGCTATCTGCCTCCATTTCACGGCCGCAGCCGGCAAGGAGAAGACCCACGGCAAACCAGAGAGTTACTCCAAAAATCAGTCGTTTCACTGAATAACCTCCTTACCCACCGCAAGATTCAACTGAGCTGCGGCGGTCAAGTAAGACCCGACCAGGGTCAAATAGCTTCGTCGAACACTCCGGTAGTCATTCTGTGCTTGCAAAAAATCGAGCAAAGATGCACCGCCGCGCTCATAGGAAAAGGTCACTATGTCGCGAACCGTCACGGCTTGTTGCAGGTACTTCGCCTTATACGGCCGCAGCAGGATCAGGATGCTGTTTAGCGTCGCATAGGCTGAGTCGACATCGCTATAGACCAGCGCTTCAGCGGCATCCCGCACCCTTTCGTTGCGCCCGATGTCCAGTTGAGTGCGCAGCCTCTCTCCCTGGTTCCTATCGAAGATACGCAATGGAATGCTAACGCTCAAGCCGACATAGTTATAGTATTGAAGCCCATTATTTCGCCCGAAATCTACGCCGACTGTCGGATCGGTCGAAGCGTTTGCTTCGGCAAGCCGGTGGTTAGCCTTGGCTTGATCGATCGATTGGACCGCAGCTCTTAGGTCTGGCCTTGTATCGAGCGCGATCCCGCGAAACTCCGTAAGGGGTGAAATCTGCTCGGAGAAGTCAAATGGGCCCGCTACGTCAAACTGTTCGACGGAGGTCCGTTCATTCAGCAGCATCAGAAGCTGGATCTTCGCCGTTCGCAGGTTCACTTCTGCAGTCTCTAAGTCCGATTCAAACGTAACGCGCTGGAGTTGCAGACGCTCCAGGTCGATTCGCGCGATATCCCCTGCTTTGAATCGGTCGCTGCTTACCTGAAGCACACGATCGTAAAAAGAAAGATTCTCCTTCGCCAGCTCCAATATTGCCTTTTGCTGAAGAACCTGTACAAACGCGCTCCGCAAGGTGAAGAGGAGGCTTCTCGTCTCGTCAGCCAGTTCCGAGATTGCGACGGCTGTCCCCTTCTGTGCGCTCTCTAGCCGCAATTGGCGCTTGTGCCGCCGCTCGAACAAATAGTTTACCGAGGCGATCGGTAGCGTGTCCACCCACGCTTGGGAAGACTTCCATGGGTGGAGTTGATCCACCGACGCTGTGAAGGTCGGGTTCGGACGCAGAAAGGCTGTGATTTCCTGTGCGCGGGACTCTTCGATACCGATCCGTCCCGCTATCAAAGTCGGGTTGTTCGCCTCAAATTTCTCTCGGACCTCCCGCCATGTTAAAGCCTGCTGCGCGAACGAGCCTCTTATAAGGCAACCCACAACTGTAAACACTATAAATAGATGCCACACCAGGCGCTTCATGCTTCCTCCCTGAGCATTTTGTTTCTCTCGTTCCACTGACCTCCCAAGGCCATCAGAACCGATGACCATAGCGTGCCACTCTCACTTACACCCTTGCCCCTTTCTCTTTTGCTGAAACCATTTCCTGAACGAGTGTTTTCAGTCTGTTCATATTGATCGGTTTTTCTAAATAGGCCGTGGCACCCCTATCAAAAGATTTACGACGAACTTCTTCACCTCCAAATGCCGTAATGACGATGACAAAAGTCTCAGGTTGAAGTTTCTTGATCCCAGGGAGAAGATCCAATCCCGTCAACCCGGGCATCCGAATATCGGTGATAACAAGATCAAACGGCCCCTCCACAAGTTTTCGAATCGCCTCAGAACCGTTCCCTGCGGAATCGAACTCAATTCCTTCCTCGACAAGGGAGTCTCTCAATAATGCCCTCATCTCTTCATCGTCTTCAATAATCAGTATTCGAATCATTTTCGGAATTTCCTTGTTTTGTGATGTGTTTATGCAATAGAGTTGCCAATCAGAAAAAAAGTAAAAATCTTTTTATTTCAATAAGTTTTGAAAATAGATGGGGGTTGAAGAAACAAAGAGATGGGGAGTAATAGGACAACCTGTGGCAAAATGGGGCAAAAGGACTTAGGAGTGGTACTATATTTCTCCGATCTTCCGGTAGAGCGTTTTTCGATCAAGGCCCAGGATTTCAGCCGCCTTTGACTTGTTTCCTCCGGCTTCGACCATGACCTTCTTGATATATTCTTTCTCTAATTGATCCAACGTGTATTTCTTATGGAGTCCTTTCTCGAGAAGACTCTCCTCGTTTAACTCATGCAGCATCGAAGAGGGTAAATCCTCCGGGAGAATCACTTCATGTCTGCAAAGTGCTATCGCCCTCTGAATGATATTTTCCAACTCTCGCACGTTTCCAGGCCATGAATAGTTTATTAATATTCTTAAAGCTTCTTCTGAAACCCCTGAGATGTTCCGATTCGGCTTGTTCCCAAATTGGTTGATAAAATGGTCAACGAGAAGAGGAATATCTTCCCTTCGCTCTCGAAGAGGCGGCAATTCGATATCAATCACCTTCATTCGGAAGTATAGGTCTTCACGAAAACGGCCTTGGTGGATCAGGTTCTTTATATCTCGGTTTGATGCAGAGATAATCCTCACATCAATGGGGTAAGAGTTCGTATCCCCGAGGGGCCGAACTTCTCTCTGCTCGATCACCCGGAGCAATTTCGCCTGGAACAATGGAGACATCTCTGCGACCTCGTCCAAAAAAATGGTTCCTTCAGAGGCTTCAACCATTAATCCTTTCTTATCGGTCTTGGCATCGGTGAAGGCCCCCCTCTTATAACCGAACAACTCACTCTCAAGAAGTGTTTCCGGGATGGCCGCACAATTGATCGGGATGAAAGGGCCTTCTTTTCTGGTCCCATTATAATGAATTGCCCTTGCAACTAACTCCTTGCCCGTTCCACTTTCTCCCGTGATCAGAACATTGCTGGTGCTATCGCCGATTCGTTCAATGAGGTCATAAATAGTTTGCATGGAAGGGCTTTTTCCAATGAGGTGGTGGAAATGATACCTTGATTCCACCTCTTTTCTTAACCGGACCACTTCTTGCTTTAACAAGCGATTTTCCAGTGCCTTCTTAACCGTGAGAACGAACTCATCGATTTGAAACGGCTTGGTGATATAGTCGTAAGCACCCATCTTCATCGCCTGGATGGCGGATTCAATCGTTCCAAAGGCAGTGATAATGATCACAGGTGTCAGAGGCGCCACTCGCTTCGCCTCCTCAAGGAGATCCAGACCTTTCAAGCCTCTCATTCTTAAATCGGTAACGATGACATCAAACTCTTCTTTCTTAATCGTCTTGGAGGCCTCCAAACTTTCACTGATCGTGAAAGCCGAGAATCCCTCTTGTCTGAGGACATCGGAGAGCAATTCACACATCTCCAGGTCATCATCAACGACTAAAATTTTATACCTTTTCTTCATCATCTTTCATTTCCCCTTGAGCAGATGGAAGATAGACTTTGAAGACCGACCCCTTCCCAACCTCACTCTTCACCTCGATCCATCCTTCGTGATCCTGTACGATGCCCTGGGTTACCATCAATCCCAATCCTGTCCCTGTTTCTTTTGTCGTAAAAAAGGGATCGAAAATCTGTTGGATGACTTCTTTCTCCATCCCAACCCCCGTATCCTCTACACATACCTCCGCATATTGCCTTCGATCCTCCTCAAACCCCTCCCTTGAAATCCTCTTCATCGAAGCGGAGAGACAAAGCCTCCCTCCCTCGGGCATCGATTGAATCGCATTAAGAATAAGGTTTAAAAAGACCTGCTGGAGTTGATCTGGATTTCCATTCACGAGTGGAAGGTTATCCGTCACATCCTTTACCACCCTCACACTCTGTTTCTGGATCTGTTGGTCAAGAAGATCGAGGGTGTTCTCTAAAATGATCCCGATATTTAAAGCCTTCCATTCCGGTTTCTTTTTCCTGACTAACCCAAGAAGCTGTTGAATGATCTTTGTAATGCGCTCGGTTTGGTGAAGGATAATATCCAAATACTTATGTATCTCCGCGTTCTCTCCCAGCCTTTTTTGGATCAACTCCGCTCTTCCATGGATAATGTTGAGAGGAGTTCCGATCTCGTGAGCCAGCTCTGAGGCTAATTGACCGATGGTCGCGAGTTTCTCCGATTGCCGAAGACTCCTTTCCAATTCTAATTTGGTTTCAGCTTCTTGCAGGATGCGCTCCCTGGCTATTCTTAAGTCCACCGCCATTTGATTGAAGGCCTGAGCCAATTGGGAGAGTTCATCTCTTCTTCTCAAATCGATCTGGTGACCGAGATCCCCTTTTGACAAATGGTTGATTCCGTCCATGAGTTTGGAAATGGGGTGTGTCACCCATTTCCTCGTGCCTAAAAGAATCAATACCAACGTCCCACAAATGAGCACAAAGATCGTAACGACAATGGACCATTTCGATTTCTCAATTTCCTTCTCCATCAAAGAGGTGTGTCGAAGGATGGAAACGCCTCCGATGTGCCCGGTTCTTTCTTTGAAAGGGAGGGTGTATGAAAACAGTGGGACTTTTTGATAGGTGTCTAGCTCTTCTTGGGGACGATCTTCTCGGACTGATCTTTTGATCGAACCTAAATAAGGTTCAATGTCCCTCTCTAAAGATTGACTATGAAAGATGAGGTTTTCCTCGGGGTAGTAAACCACGACATCTAACGTTTTTCCATTTTCGCTCACGGCATCGATCATGCCTTGGATATACTTCATCTCCTCCGGTAGCTGAATCGCCTCGAGCGATACCTTTAGTGCTTGAGTAGTACTTCTCACCTCCGTCTTCATCCTTGATAGAAGGATCTCCCGACGGGATAAAATATTAAGATAGCCATATCCTGCAAGCACAACGATAATGATCAGGGAGAGATAAAGAGTTAACTTCGTTCCAAGCCTCAATGTGAATAACCTCCGTCAACTTTACAATCTTTTGACCGGAACATGCCCCGTCCCGCCAAAGCGGCATAGGCGGGGTTTGTACGGGGTCTGGAAAAAGCAGAGCGCATCTATGAATCAACACAATTCTAAATTATTTCAAAGATCAACACAAACGACTCGTCTTCCCCCCACCCTTGTCCCTTAAGGAGGAGGGTAAGCTTGGGGGTGATGACGATTTATTTAATATGTTTGCATCCTTAGTGTAGTGATCCAACAGTTTTTGCAATGACGATAATGGTGTCATTTCCGCGAAAGCCGGAATCCAGTTGAAAAGACTGGGTTCCGGATCAAGTCCGGAATGACGGTTTCCGTAAAATAATTCATGAATCTCTACATTAGGTTGAAATACCTCAGGAGAAAATGACTCGCCGTTGGATTAGATCTTACCGGAAAGAGATCCGGCGTATCCGGTTAATTCGACATAACCCATCCCCTTGATAAGATCGCCCTGGTATTTCCCGTCCACCTTGACACTTCCTTCCCAGTAGATCACGCGAGTGGATTCCTTCGTAATCAATTCTTGATCTTTAACGGTTGGGGAGATGGTCAAATCAATCCGATGGCCGGGGACCAATACCCTCCATCTGGAGGGATAGATGGCCCCGCTCTTTGAGCTTTTCGAGTGATCCAGGACTTCAACCTGAAATTCGTTCCTAAGTAAATGTTGGTATGTTCCGTCAGGAAAGATGATGGTTCCACTCGAATAGGGATCTATTTTCCCGTCCCTGTGTCGGATTTGATAGAACATCAGCTCCATCCCCTTGTCCAATTGGATGCCAAACCAATCCCATCCAATCTGGTATTTCCGGAGTTGAGAGGAGCCAAACTCGTGGTCCATCCAACTGGTTCCTTGGACGGCAATCTCTTTGTTTTGAAGAAAGATTTTCCCTTCTGTTCTTAAGAGAGGGATGGAGTAATAATGCGACGCATATCCCTCTCCTTCAGCTTTCTGACTGATCCCATTTTGCCCATGGATGACTGGTTTTATTTCGGGAATAAGCGTCAGCTCAACCCCAAAAGTCTTGTCCCCGGCTTTGAGGATGTGATTTTGCATCCCTGGACCTTTGCCTTCAATCGACCAATCCTCGATCCAGATCCGGAAGGTCTTTTCGCCTGTCTTGTAAGGGAAAGCTCCCGCCTCTCCCAGGCTCCCGCGGCTGATTTTTTCAAGATATTCAAACTTTCCTCTGGATTCATCCGTGATGGCAAGATGGGCAAAATAAAGGTCTTGAATGGTCCATTTCGATTTATGATCTTTTGGGTCTCTTGTTACACCTGTCCTGAAAAATGTGAGCTGATAGCCATACGATTTCTTGTCTTGACTGTAAAGATGCCCAGAATAGTACCACCATTCCGTCTTGAATTCGGGATGGGAGAAATGATCCTGGGGAAAAGAAAAGGTTCTTCCCGGAAGCGCCCGTTTGAACTCTTGGCTCAGAAGCGTAGAAGTAAATAAGGTAAACGTCAGAATAATTACAATACAGGCAGTTCTCGCGAGCCAAAGGCAAAACAATCTCATGCTCCCACTCCTTGACCGTTCCTCGAAATTTTCTGCTATTGTATGGAAAAAAGGAAACAGAATCAAGAATTCTATAGACGACAAAATAAAAAGATGGTAAATAAATACGCTTAGAAGGACCATTTGGAAACAAATCGGATGGAAGGTTGAAGTGCCCCCGAAGACGTTCCTCTAACTCGTCAAAATGCCTTTTTCTACAGGCTCGTTAGGTAGGAAAAACAGATGAGCGAGACAAGTCTTCGAATGACAGAACCAAGCAAGCCTCCCACCCCCACGCAGATTGAGGCATGGATCGGTAAAAATGCTTACGGATTCTGGACGCGCGTTACTAAGCTGATTGAGCGGAACTATCCGAATGTTTTCACTCCAGAGTGGCTATTCGGGGGGAAGAAGCACGGGTGGTCCCTACGATATAAAAAGGGGAAATCCTTTTGTACTTTGATCCCGGAGAGAAAGCGCTTCGCACTTCTGATCGTTTTCGGCGCAGAAGAGCGTGGGAAGATGGCAACGATACGGCATGAATTATCTTCACAAACCGGGAAAGACTATGACGAGGCCACGACGTATCATGACGGGAAGTGGCTTTTTCTCACCGTCGATGCTGGGAACATGCTCACTGACGTGAAAAAGCTTCTGGCGGTGAAACGCAAGCCTAAGATTATAGAAGAGGACCACGACTAATAATGGCTCCAACGTGGACTCACGTTTTTGCTCCGCTTTACGGCTGAGGAGGGGGAGGGGACGCCAGAAATTCCCCAGCCAATACACCATTTTTTGTTCACCATAGAGAAATCACCTTCCACCTTGATGACCTAAACAGAACAGATTTCAGCACGTTCCACACACGCATACATCGATGGTTGACGCCTGCGCTAACCGTTACTATCTTTTAAGTAAAGGAAACTAATTGCTCTCCCTTCGCCCGCGACGGAATTTATACGAAAGAGAGACCTTAAAGAAACCGAGGATTTTCAATGGCGGGAGCAACCATTTGGAAAGGAGTTATCCATTTTAGGGATTTGGACGTGCCTGTGAAGCTGCATACCGCGGTCAGGGAAGAGCGGATTCAGTTTCACCTCCTTCACAGGCGCGACCAGGTGAGAGTGCGCCAGCAGATGGTTTGTGCTTACGAAAAGCAGCCGGTGCCGGCGGAAGAACAGTCCAAAGGGTTTGAAGTGGAAGAAGGGAAATATATC